>CAYYUU010000454.1:0-6433 GCA_964474955.1 uncultured Alcaligenaceae bacterium
AGGTAAGAAACGAGGACGAGGAGCGTAATTCGAATCGAGTTATTCCACATGATCAGAAGGTCTCTGGGAGAGTTGGTTGCTTGTTGATGAATGGGGTTTAACCCTTCATTCGTTTCACGAGTTGATGCCAGTTTTGGCAAGACCATTCGAGAGAAGGCGGCAACGGCGGATCCGATTGCTGTTCCGCACACCTTTCCGCAAGTGTGTTTGCCGCATCTTTCACAGTTCGGTTGTGCTTGATTCGTGGTGCTTCAATGTTTTCGTCAGTCTTGCCATTGTTGAGGTATTGAATCCAGTTCTCCAGTCGATCCTTTGCGAAGACGAACACAACACTGGTGAATTGCTCTTCCGTGATCTCCTGCGACTGGGCAGCTTCCCAAAATTTCGCTTTCAATTCGTCACCATTCTCCATGTCATCATCGAGGTCTGCCCAGACAATCAAAGTAGTTTGTCCGCCAGTCCGAAGACATGCTTTAAGTTCTGTGGGCATTCGTTCAATCAATTGTTTCCGCCCTCCGCAATCTATCGTCCTTATCAAATTACTCCCCTTGAACGGCCGAATCCAAGCGGGCTTGAGAGTGCGAATCAGTCGATTGATAAACACAGGGTCAATACTTCGGCCTTTCTCGCCTTCGTGCAGGCAAACGATTTGGGTTCGATTAGGCATTGACCCACCCTCGAGCGATTGCTTCGCCAGCGGAAAGCCCCTCTGGGATTTGCAATGGCTTAATTCGAGTTGGTGATGAGTGATTGTCTCGCCACAAGTATCTACCGGATTCTTCGCTAGCGCTGCCAAGGATTTCCGGATGATGGGAGATAAGGATGGCCTGATGGTTTTCGTCAAGCCATTCTTGAAGCGCCAAAACCCATGGTTGCAGTTCTGGCAATCCAACGTAGTTGTCGGGTTCATCGATGAACATAGTACTCGCGGCGTTGGTTGCCATCACCGCATGAACCATATACAGCCCGATTAAAGTTTTCTCCCCGTCAGAGAGGTGATGAAAGAAATAAGACCCCGCGTCTCGCCCAGAGTTCGCATCGAATCGCAACTGCAGAGTTTTCGTGTTCATCCCGACATTAACCAGCTTGAATGATTTGAAGTCAGGCCAGACATTCTGTAACGACTCTCTGAGCGCATCGGTCCATTCCTGCTCTTGGGACAACGAACGATACCACGAGAGAATGTTCGACAAATGCCGGGAAGGATGCCGAATTTCCTCCCTGCTTTCCTTTTCCATGAGAAGTGAACAAGGACGCAAAATCATAACTCTGGCAAGGTAGTCTTGCAAAATCTGTACATCTTTCAACGCCCCCGACGGTTGAATCGCACCAAGAGCGGCTTGACGCCAGTCGAGAGGAAAACTTGATTGGGTACCATCTCGTTTTGGGAACGAGACTCCTTCGAGATCTCGTAGAAACAATTGTTGTCCGTCTCGTACTGCCTTCTCTCTGAGGACCCGAGGTTTCACATCTTCGTGCTTTTGTTCGATGTGTATAAGGTATTCGAACTGGTGCCCTTCCGCTTGAATGCTGAGTTCGAACTCCTGCGTTGTGCTGTCCAACCAGTTTGTGAACTCAAGCTGTTTGATGTCATAAGGGCCTTCGCTACCCAAGATGGCTTTGCCAGTCCCGAGATCACGGATAAGTTCCAACACATCAAATACGGAACTCTTGCCGGCACCATTTGGGCCACAAATCACACCAAAGGAATCGAATTTTGCTTCAAATGCCACGAGGCAACGAAAATTATTTACATACAGTCGCGTAATCATAAATTGCTGTCCCTCCAAACGTGCTGTGCTGGACAATTCCCTGACAACAATCGTAGTCATCGAGTCAACCCGCGACTACAGGAAATTTCCGTCCACGGCGAGTAGAGAAGTTCAACAACAAGATGTTCCAAACCTCAGGGGACTGATCCTGTAACAGTATTGCTCTGTCTTTTCCAGTACCCCCAGTTGAAATTCTCAAATGAGCGTCCAATGAATAAAAACCAGGTTCATTCTTCGCTCGAAAACTTGAGTTTCTCGACCGGACATGTCGCAAGCCACACTTGTGTTCGGCGTCCACGACCCCTACGAAATGCAACAAGTATTTTACCGTATTGCAAGGTGATGGCGGGCTGTCGATCGTTTTGTGAATTAACTGTGAGGGGTTGTGGTTTTGTCCACTTTGTTCCATCTCCCTTGGAGCGAGTGATATATATCGAACACTCGTTGATCTGATTTAGAGCTGAGAACGCCATCCATAAATTCCCTTGCTTGTCGGAGGTCACGGCAAACTCGACGATCTTTCTCTTCCAGTCACCCGGAATAGATATCGACTGACTTTTCGAGCATTGCTTTCCATCTTCGCGGCGAATCAAGCGAATGGTTGCCTGGCCGGTGCTGTAGAATACGTAGAAGGCTCTCTTGGGCTTTTCTGTGCGATGCAGGGCAATGCTTGAACCACCGACATTGTTGGCTATTACTTTTGGACGAGACCAGTTCACACCACCATCGCGGCTTTCGGAAAACCACACATTGGTCAACGAGTGGAACACACCTATCAGGTGTGATTTCTTGTTCGGGATGTGCCCAAGTCTGAGTGCAACGGGGCTGAGAATTCCTCCTTGTTGAGGTAGCCTTTGGAATAATTTGTGAGCAACCACGTCGGCTTTCTCGGCCCATTCAAAATGCCCAGTCCTTTTCCGTCGGAGTTGAGAGAGGATCAGACGCGGTGCGATTCCCTCTGTGATGGTGCAGCTGGAATGGAGGATGTATATGCCTTCGGTCGTTTTTGGAGTCTGACTTGTTGTGACGTCATAATGGATGAGTTGTAATCTGCTCCCGATGGGCGTTTGATCCTGTTCCAGGATCATTGGCGGTAAAATGTCTCCGTTCTTGAGATATGCCCGGAAGGTCAATTTCGCGAATAACTTGGCGCATTCCAGGTAGGTCACAAAAAACGCATCTTTCGTTTTGAGAAAACGAGGTCGCGTTGTTCCGTTCTTTGCCTCGGAAATGCGCTTGGTCTGGAACCAAACCTTCTCGATTTTCGTCTTGGTCTCGCGGCCCTTGTCGAGGTCGGCAGCATTTGCCGAAGTTACAAGCATCAGGACGGAGAGAACCACTACCGGAAACAGTCGTTTCATCGCAGACCCCTTTGAAATATGTGTTGGGCATCATTGATAAGACGACACCAATGCGAGGAAAGTTGAGTATGTGGGAAGGCAGTCATCGGAAAAGAGAAAAGTGACCCTGTCGACCTGCCGCACCGATCATTAAGGCTCGACGAGAACGACGAGAAGTTCAGTTGTGGACCAAGATGTACCGGACTTGCAGGGGTGCCGGGCAACCGAACGAACCACCATGACGGACGTCTCGCCTTTCGTCTATGGACGCCCAACTTCTCGCACCACCCGAAAACCAATATACGAAAACGAATCACCGGCTTCGGCGAAACCACGATAATCGCAACGACATCCATAAGGACTCACATACCACGAGCCACCTCGTAGCGAACGCCAGTCTCCGTACTTATGTTGCGCCGTAGTTTCTGGTCCCTGTGGATCGATAACCACCAATCCCTTTTTTCGTCGCCAGTTCTTGCCGCCGAGTTTTTCCAGCTGGTGTTGATAATGCTTGTCGGAAAAACGATCCGAGCACCATTCCCAGACGTTGCCGTGCATGTCATAGAGCCCCCACGGATTCGGTTTGAAATGACCAACCGGTGAGGTGAAGACATAGCCGTCATTCTTGCCCTTGTAGTCGGCACGTTGGCGGACAACGGCTTTCGGATAGAGTTTGGCCAGGGCTTCGTCGGCGACGTTTCCGTGGGCATAGACTTTGTCCGGCTCATCGCCGCAAGAATAAAATGTAGTTGTTCCTGCTCGGCAGGCATATTCCCACTCGGCTTCTGTTGGGAGTCGATAGGTCGTTTTTTCTTTCTTGCTCAACCACTTGCAGAACGCCACCGCGTCGCGCCAACTCACACAGGTGACTGGGTGATCGTCTTTCTGTGGAAAGCCAGGATTGCGCCAGTCGGCGTTGGCCTTGCGGGCAAAACGTCCAATTTGATTTTCAGATTTGGGAGTGAAGACGTGAGCGCCTTTGCCGCTCCGTTCCGCATCTGTCTTGTATCCGGTGGCTTTGACGAAGGCTCGAAATTGTCCGACGGTTACTTCGTGAGCGCTCATGTCGAAGCCCTTCGTCAGACGCACGCGATGGGCTGGACGGAGTTCGTTGAATCCGGTTCGATCACCCGAGAAAAAGAGGTGGGTGCGATTCAACTTTCCCTGGTCCGAAAGACCCATCGTAAATTCACCCGGCGAGATGCGGACGAGCTTCATGCCGAGGGTATTCTTGGTGACGCGCTCTTGTGCCTCTGTCTGGGACGATGGGAAGAGAAAGAACGCGAACACGAGCAGGACAAAGAGATTTCGTCGGACGAGAGAACGACAATGTTTGAACTTGGGACTTCGTCCCAAGCTCTCATTTGGTCGTCCCTTCGGAACTACAGAAAACAAGTCCAGAAGAGACGTCGGAGGATAACTTGAGACAACGCTCCAAGAACAAATGGTCTTCATTTTACTGACGTCAAGATGTTGATAGATCATATCTATATTTCTCAATGGAGTGAGCCTCTCTATTTTGTCGGATGGACGAACGTTGCAAACCCTCTCGCTCCGTTTGGGAATCGCACGACAGCTAACCCTCCGAGATAGAACGAAATGTAGAACTTGCCATATTCTGTTTCTAATTCACATCCATGCCAGGAAGCAAAGCTGGCATATCGATATGCCCTGGGTTTGGTGCTCGGTTTCATTCCATCAAGCACTTTGCCAATATTCGCAATCGTCAAGGGATGATCCGTTCGATTGGTCCAGGTCGAGATCTTTACGGAAGTTACGCTCCTTGATTTCGGCAATCGTTTGATCGCATAGAATTTATCACCTTCGCCGAACCAACTTTTCACGGATGGTTCACCATACCAGGGATTGGGGTTCTTGTGGATTGGTTCCAGGTTGGTTGCCCAGAAAATGGCACGACGCTTTGGCACATCTCCAAAGTTCGGAATCCAGAGAGACTTGCCCTTGCCAGCGGAGACCGTTATTCCTGCTTTGGGATCACCGTATTTTTTGGGAATGACGACTATACGTTGGGCGAATCCCGTGATCTTTACCTCCCGACCATCCCACTTTGCTGCGCGTTTTTTCAGCTTATCATTTGCGAAGACAACATCTATGTTTCCAAGGCCGGGAAGATAAACAAAATAATCGGTGAGCGGAAGGATCGAATTGCCGACGATGGCGGTCTTCTCGGGCGACACTTTCGCACGTGGATAGGGCGGTTCGACACGCCACAGGATGACCTGGAGTTCGACTCGCCGACCGGGTTGTTTGTTCCTGGGGAAAGATGGTTTGTGAAGGAGTTTGGTTATTGTCTTGGAGGTAGGTTTTTCGGACTTTCGATTTGCCTCCTCTTGGGTCAAGGCATCTTGAGAGCCAATCGTGAATCCGATACCAATCACCGAGACAACGCTGACGGAACGCAGAAATCGTGTCATCATCTGGTCTCCTCATGTTTTGCGATACCCGGTTCATTCAAATGGTTTTCCGATTTTTGCGTGGAACCGCGAAGCGGTGACAGATTGTAGCCACGTGGCGTAAGCGCGTGGATAAGAGGTGCCTCAAGAATATCACAGTCTCACTTCTGCCGCTGGTTCCCGGCTCGCAAAAAGGCGACAGGCAAGAAGAGAAAGAGCAACCAGTTCCCCCGGCCTCACGACCGGGGCTAAAATCTGTCACCGCTGCGCGGCTCAAAAACCATCAACCACAAGCCATCAATTCTCAGTTCCCAGGCCAAAAGTATGTCCTAAACTACGCCCGAACCAACTGTCGTAATGATCCGCGGCTATCTTGGAAATTATTTGGCACCTCAACACCGACTCGCTCAAGCATTGTGTGCCAGAGGCTCGACAGTGGTGTTCGTTCAGGCAATCGCAAATGTCCCTGGTGTCTAATTCCAAGCCCCGAACCTCCAGAGATCATAGTCGGCAATGCGCTCTTACTATGTCCCATTCCCATTCCGCTGGATAATCCGAGGACACAATTGTCGAGTAATGTGCCATTGCCCTCGCGGACGGATTTCAGGCGGTTCAAGAAATAGGCCCAGTGTCCCATGTAGATTTCGTCGACCTTCGCCAACTCTTCGAGGTTTTGTGGATCTTCTCCGTGATGGCTCAACGAGTGGTATCCCTTGGAAACGTTGAACTCGGGATAGACTCCGCCGGCTAACTCCTTGCGGACGACATAACTAATGACTCGCGTCGAATCGGTTTGGAAGGCCAATACGATGAGGTCATACATCATGCGAGCGTAGTTGTCATACAGAAAGTCACCGTTGCCTTCCGGAGACTGTGCTAGCGAGAAGACGCGCAGGCCCTCCAGATT
>CAYYUU010000455.1:0-3870 GCA_964474955.1 uncultured Alcaligenaceae bacterium
CGGCCATTCTCTGCCCGTGTTCCAGTACTCGCTCCCCCGAATTATCGATCCATCGACCACATCCCACCAGTCGCGAACGTAGAAACCCACCGGGCAGAATCCTCCGGTCTCTTCTGCGATCACATTTCCAGACGCAAGGTCGAGCACTTCTGTTTTTGTGTAGTCCCGTGAGATCAGTGCGAATTCCCTGTCGCCTTGTCGAAAGGGCTCAAAGGTCCGAAGCAGCGAATAGTATCGTTCGTATTCACAGATCTTTTCGAGGTCGCCGGAAGAACTTGTTCGCCGAAATACTTCGGCGATGGTTGAGTCCCACGTTCCTGGCCGATTTGGTTTCGGCGTGCCGTTTACGACGTATTTATCGCGGGGCTTTGGTTGCGAAGGAATCTCAAAATCAAAATCGACGACCGTCTCGCGAATAACGAATCCTTTGTTGTGATACTGCTTGGCCCAATTCTGCCCGTGCATCTCCGTCGCGCGAAGTTTCGCGATCTTCGCCTCCGCTTCAGGACGGGAGCGAAAGGTCCCAAAGTAGCTGTCCTTCTCACGCCCTTCGTGAAGGCCATAGACACGATAAACAATATCACTACGCATTTGGAAAACCGTACCTCGTGTTCTTGGCCCTTGGGTATGCCTTACCTCTCGCCAGCCGCGTAGGACTCACCGGGATGAAGGTCCAGAACTTCGCGTTTCGGCTCAAGCAGCGAGTTCTCGAATTGACAGTACCATTTGGAATTGGGTTCGATCCCTGCCACCGTTTGGCCCGATTCAATCACCGGCCCCTTCTCAAAGATATAGAACGCCGTGTTGAAAAGAACGCCCGCCACGGATTGCGGGTCCAGATTTCGAAAGTGGCATTGCAGATCGTGCAGGCCAACTTCCGAAAGCCCACGCGTGTCCATGATCATGTCGCCGTCGGAGTTGGAAATGTTGAACAACCGGACGTTGAGCGAACCCGGTCGGAAGATGGGATCTTCGCCGCACGCGGCCAAGTAGTCGTCGGGCTCGATGACTTGTTGAGATTGTTTGAAGACCAGGGCATCTGGTTTGGTCACCTCGATCATAGCACGCAAGACGCCGTGAAAGAGCAAGATCCGGTCTTGCGGAGGCAGCCCCCGCGCCATCATCTCGGTGACCATGCGCGTCTCCGTGCAGCCACGCAAGAGTTCCTCAGCGCCGCGACATCGCCACGACTGCTGTATCTCTTTTTGGTACGAATCGAGTTGCGGAGGCTGATCTGCGGTAAGGATTGCCGTCTGGGCCGGGACTTCGGCATCGGTGTATTTGACAGGATGGCTCTTGTGGAAAATGAGGAAGGATTTGTCAACTTCCGGTGCGTCTGGCGAGTCTAGGTCGCTCTCAAGGATCTCTTCGGCACGCGCTTTCACCTCTGCGTAATCGCAGGTCGGCTTTTGGCGGTAGTGTAGTTCAGTGATTTGTATCATTGAGATGTACCTTGGGGATGACGAGCAAGTCCAGCCGGGACAAGGTCGAGCGTAACAAAAAAAAGGCGATGCAGGCAAGAGAGCCCACATCGCCCTGGCAGCAAGAACGTTTGGAGAGACTTACTCTTTCTGGACATTCCCAGATTTCTTCATTGCCCCGAGTAGCTTCCTCACCTCGTCGGCATACCTCACCGGCACATCGTCGAATCCATCGTAAACGGTCGCCCTCTGGCCATCGCGAACAACGATACTGTTCACACTCAGCATGCCTTGTTCGATGGTTCCTTTCGCGGAGACGACGAGCCTGCCCTTCTGATACTGCCCACCCACTTTGTTGCCGTCGACCTTCACGGACATCAAGATTTCGTTGGTCGTCCCGCCAGTGCCCCGGAGTGCTTTCTTGTATTGCTCCAGGGCCTGTTTGACTTTCCGAGCTTTGAGCTGCGCCTTCTTTGCCCGCTCGACGGCTTCCCTGGCTTGCTGGAGTTGTAATTGCAGTTCCTGCAGACGCCGTTCTTGTAACAAGAGGTCTTGTTTTTGGTTTTGCTTTGCGCCACGAACAATCGTGTCACGAGTCCCCAGTTTGATCCCGCGAATCGTTCTCCGCTTGCCCTTCCTAATGATGACCAAATCCACCGACTTCTTTGGATCGAGCTTAGCCACGAGCTTCGAAAATTGTTTCACATCCCTCGGAGCGGTTTTCCCTGCAACCTGGATCAACACGTCGTTCCTCTTCAACCCAGCCTTCGCGGCGGGAGAGTCCGGCACCACGCCAGCGACCAACACACCTTGACCTTTCGCAAGCCCGAGTTGATCCGCCAATGCTTCGCTGATCTTCGTCTCTGGGTCGAGTCGGATGCCAAGATAACCTCGCGAGGTTTTTTCCTTCTCGAGGTACAGACGGAACTTGTCGCTTGGAATCGTGTTGAGTTTCTGGCCAGGGACCACAACACGAGGAGCGACCTTCGGCCAGACCGCTGCGCCTTGCAACTTTTGCAGCATCTCCTTGACGATCTTCTGAATCTCTTCTTCGCTCTTAGCAGTCTTGAGCTTCTCGACCATCTTCTCGATGACTTTGGACTTGGGCTCGAACAATCGAACTTTCACGCGGACTTTTTTGTCATCGCCAGGCACGAATTGGAAATGCTGGTGGGGCTGCCCTTTCGTCTCCCAAAGTCGCACCGTCCCCTTGGTACTCGGAACAACAAGAACACCAGGTTGCCCTTTGGCCTTCCAGGTGTTGAGCTTGATGCCTGGCACACGAATGACCTTCACCTTCTTTGCTTGGCCTTCGGGAGTGAGCCAGAGCGTAATATCTCCGCCTTTCTTTTTCAGCAGAAAGAGTTTCTTTCCTTTCGTCCCCACCACCTTCGGAGCTACTACAACTTCGACTTCGACTTTCGCGTCCTTCAAAGCCTTGGCAATGTTACCTCGCGCGAAATGCCATTTGGCATCCTTGGGCAACTTGACCATCTCAAATACCTTCGGTGTGAATTTCTTGTCCCCCACCTGGACGATTTTGGGTTCCTGGCCGGGATTGATGATGATGATCGTCGGACCATCGGCTTTCGCACGGGTCCCAACACCACCCAACAACGCAGCCAAGGTCACAAAACCCAAAGCCGCAAAAATAAGACATCGGCGCGAGCAAGACTGTTGAACGGACACAGGTTTTTCGAGCAGCATACTAACTCTCCTGAACAAATCGGAGGACGAACCAGATACCCCTGTGGCCACCATCGGAATGGCCGGGGCGGACGTCAGACTCAACAAAAATTCGGCATATTCTGGAGTTTGTTCGTCGCCGTTAATGGCCGCCGCGTCGGCGACATACTCTTGACACAAACGCACCTGGCGACGAATCGACCAGAACCACGGAACGTGGAAAAACAACATCTGGGCGAACGCACACAACAAACCGCTCCACGAATCGCGGCGGCGAACGTGCGTCAATTCGTGACACAGAATCCAGCGAAGTTTCTCAGCGTTGGCTTCTTCGCAAAGCGAGACAGGCAACACAATCGTCGGACGCAAGAACCCGAAACTTACGGGAACTCGTACCTTCTCCGACACCAGAATTCGAGTGTATTTCAGACACGTCGCTCCCGTTTCGACGAGAGCTTGAATGTCTGGCGGCGCGGGTCGTGCCGATCGACGAATTCCGGCCAAATACCACACTCCCAGCAACAGCCGCACACCAAACCACATCACCCCGCAGACATATACCACCACGACAGTTATTCCCAACGCAGCCCACAAGCCACGCCACCAATCCAACCATCCCGAATCGGCTCGGGCGTTGCGAACTTCGGGAGCCTCGGGTTCGACCGCTGCGTCATCGATCCATACTTCTTGTTGCTCTTCGGCTTTCGGAGCAACGGCCTGGCGGACGGCGCCGAGCCGGGTGAGGCGCGCCGTCGCCGAGCTG
>CAYYUU010000455.1:3880-6432 GCA_964474955.1 uncultured Alcaligenaceae bacterium
GCCTGGCGGACGGCGAGAACGAAATCTCCAGGACCAACATCGTCGCGAGCTTCAGGAAGCTCTTTGTCGGGAAAGTCGATCCGCTTCTTATCCCGCATGGCAAATTGTGGAGGTAGTGGCTTGCGAACCTTCTCGGGTTGTACAACCACCTTGTGTTCTTTCGCTCCGGTCCAGGCATGGAAGCTGCAGGGCAACACCAGCCACGCCGGACCGACACACAGACAAGCCACCGCCAAACCCGAAAGCAATCCCAACTCCCCGATTCGCTGACGAAGGGCCGGTTGTTGAGTTCGCCGCATGGCGACAGTCGCCAACGCCAGCAACAAACCGCCGCCAATCGTGCAATGAATCCACCAGGAAAAGACGTGTTGCCAAACCATCTTGCTCACCCTCCCCTCTTGCCAGACGATCGCTTGTCTCGCGCTTCGGCAATCATCGATTGCATACGTTCGAGTTCATCGGGAGTGATTTTTTCGGCCCGCAGCAAACTCTGGACGAGTTCCGACGCGGCCCCATCGAACACCTTTTCGAGGAACCCGGCGGCGCTGTCGTCGCGCGAATACCTCGGCGTGTAAATGAAAGTGCGGCCTTCGGAATGATGCGTCAACAGACCCTTCGTCTCCATCAACCGCATCAACGTCTGGACCGTGTTGTAGGCCACATCCTTGCTCGCCGCAAGTTCTTCGAACACACCACGGACGCTGCTCGGTCCCTTCTCCCAGAGGACTTTGAGAATCTCTAACTCCGCGGGCGTCGGGGGCTTGAGCGGTTCATCGGGCGTCGGAGATGTCATGGACCGCCTCCTGTCACTTAAAAACTAAAATTTTAGGTTATTAGAGCGAGGTCAAGAACTTTTGTCAAGATTGTTGGGGAAAGAATTTGGTTGTTGCAATTTCAAACGATTGGTGTTGGCTCTGAAATGTAGACGAGGTGAGAAGGGTGTTGGTTTGAGGAAAAAGTCGCGAGTTCAATCGGAACATCCCGTTGTTTGTGCTCACGGACGGGCCGCAACGTCCGTGATACACTAACAGAATAACTTTTTCTCCCTTTTCGTGGAGACTTGCGAATGCCTGGAAGAAATGATCCCTGCCCATGTGGGAGCGGCAAAAAGTTCAAAAAGTGCTGCTTGCAGAAAGATAAATCCAATCCAATCGTACCCACACCATCTCCTCCCAAGAAACCAGCACCATTACCCAAGGTCAAAGCGACTCCACCGCCCAAAGTGAAAGTGCACGCGCCAGAACCACCGCCACCCGATCCTCTCCAGGAGGCATTTGATCGGATGTGGGAAGACTTCGAGTCCCGCGATTACGAAGGTCAGACTGCTCTCTTTCTCGAACTCCTTGACGACGAGGAGATGATGGTAGACAACACCGCCGTTGAAATGCTTTCGGAGATTCAGCAAGAGGCCGCAATGCGTGGGGAGTGGGAGCGATTCCGCGAACTCGTCATGACCTTACGCGAACGCCGACCTGAACTGTACGAACAGGGTGCTGTGACCTACTTATCCTGGATTATCAGCCTTATTCTCGCAGCCGGACAGTACGATGCCGTGCAGCCCCTGGCACTGGAAATCGGCCGGCGTGCCAGTCAAGATCTGGATATCTTCAATATGGCTTTCGAAGAACTCGCCTATCATGGCGATTACGAGACCCTGTTAGAAATGCATCGCCAGGGGTGGCCCGGGGTGCGCGAGTCGGAGGACATCCTCCCATGGGGCATTTCGGAGTTTGGCGAGCGAGGAGTGCGTTACGAAATCTATCACTACGTCACGAACGCGTCCGATCCGGACCCCAACGACCCGGCCTTTCTGGAGCGGGTTCAGTTCTATTTCGAGGACCCGAATACCGACTACCTCACCTCCGTTGTGGATGCTCTGGCTGGCCGAAATCTCCGATCGTGGTCTGTCAAAGACTTCGAAATGCGCTCCCCCAAGAACAAGGGAAGGGTACGCGGAGAAGGCGAAAAGCAAGACCGGGATCCAGCCGTGGACAACTTGTGGCAGCTTTCTCTCGAATTCCTGGCGTACCTTTGCCAAGAGGAGGGCGTTCCCTTCTCCAGGGCAGACATGGCCAGGGCGGAGATAATCACCTATTTCGCGAAGCGTCATCGAGGGGACTTGAATTCCCAAGTAAGTATGCTCGACAGAGCTATGGGACGCAAGCCTCCGCGAAAACCACCGAAACCGGAGCATCCTCTTTGCTTCGAGCGAGTAACACTGGACACCCATCTGGGCGGAATGCTGGACTTTCTCACCGCCCAACACTGCCGGGTCGCAGCCACGTTCGAGATCACCCCGGCGTGGTTGCGTTTTCTGCAAACAAAGGAGTTGATCGACGAGAAACAAAACCAGCGGACGTTGGAGCAGATAACACCCCTCCGGGACGTCCTGCTCAAACTCTGGGAGAACTTGAAGGAGTATACTGTCTTGGCTCGGGCAATGCAGGCTTGGCCGGAAAAACCGAAAAGCGAGTGAAGTTGCTTTGAGCTTCACGGGTGGACAGATCAATAATAGTCGGATTTGTTTTTGGGTTTTGAGCCACGGAGTGGCG
>CAYYUU010000456.1:0-6430 GCA_964474955.1 uncultured Alcaligenaceae bacterium
GCTGGGTCGAGCCCGCTGGCCTCCGAGTCTTGACAAAGGCGGGGGGGCGGCTTCAGTGGATCAAGCATGTCCGCAGGTTGTTCGTAAACGCCGTTGACGTTCCCCTTTGGAATTGTGTGATCTTAGGAAAGACGTATCGATGCGCCCATCCCGTCAGCCAACAGTTCTTGTCCTCGGTGGTTGTAACGGTTCCGGCAAGACCACATTCGCTCGATATTTTTGTATGGACCGTTTCGACACCCCCACCTTTGTCAACGCCGACATCATCGCCCGTGGGCTTTCCGGTTTTCGACCCGAAGAAACGAACCTCGAAGCTGGGCGTATCCTTTTGGATCGACTTTCCCAACTCGCCGAACGAAAAGCAGATTTTGCTTTCGAAACTACTCTCGCGGGGTTTTCGTATGCTCAACGGTTGAAGTCGTTACGCGAGGCAGGTTATCGTGTTTGCCTGGTCTACCTTTGGCTCGTGGATGCTGCGTTGAATGTGGCTCGGGTAACACAGCGAGTGCAGGTTGGTGGGCACGACGTCCCCGAGGTGACGATCCGACAACGTTGGACTCGGAGTCTTCAGAATTTCTTTTCCGTGTATCGCGAGTACGCAGACGTTTGGGAAATGTATGAGAATTCGACATTCCTTGGACCGAAGTTGATCGCCAGTGAATGGAAGACCAAAGTTCTCGAAATTGGCGACGAAACTTTGTGGCAGAGTTTCCACAAGTTAGGATCGGGTACGTTGGACAAAACACCATTCGAAATGTTGCCAGAGCACGGTACCGCGACGTCACTAACGCGGATTCTGCAACACGAAATGGCAATCCACAAGGCTCTGGACAACCCCGTCTCGCAGTGGGATGGAGAAAAAGTTATGTGGTCCTCTTGAAGTCATTCGCAGAACGACACGGTGAATGGCCGATCAAGAAAGTTGCTTTTCGCTCGGGCAGTCGGATCAATAAATGTCGCATTTTGGAGTGAAAGGCAACACTCAACAACAACGGAATCGAACGACCGCCGTTCAGTTCTTCGGAAAACCATTGTGATGGGTGCTGTGCCACTTCCAGGCAGTTTCGACGATCGAGTGGAGTGTGTTGAATTTTGGTCGCCAGCCGAGTTCTCGTTGGATCTTCTCGGACGAAGCGACGAGGACCGGAGGGTCACCCGGGCGGCGCTCGCCTTCCTCGACCGGGACAGATTTTCCGCTCACCTTTTGAACGGTCTCGATCACTTCGCGGACGCTGTACCCGGTCCCTGTCCCCAAATTGAAGACCATCTCTTGTCCAGGTTGCATCCGTTGCAGTGCCAGTAAATGAGCCTCGGCGAGGTCGTCGACGTGAACGTAATCGCGGACGCAAGTGCCGTCCGGAGTCGGGTAGTCGGTGCCGAAAATCGAGATGTGAGGTCTTTGTCCCAGGACCGCCTGAATGACCAGCGGAATCAGGTGTGTTTCGGGGTCGTGGTCTTCGCCGATGTCACTGTCCGGGCTCGCTCCCGAGGCGTTGAAGTATCGGAGGATGGCACACCCAATGTTGTAGGTCTTCGCATAATCGCGAAGGACGCGCTCGAACGCGAGCTTGGAGTTGCCGTACGGATTGATCGGCCTTTGTGGTGTGTCCTCGGTGATGGGCATGTCTTCCGGAACGCCGTAGGTCGCCGCCGTGCTTGAGAAGACGAACCGGGAGATTCCCATCCGTCGGGCACACTCCAGAAGATTCACGGCGTTGACGAGGTTGTTCTGGTAATACTTGGCGGGGTTCTTGACGGACTCGCCGACGTACGTGAAGGCCGCGAAATGCACGATCCCTTCGATCCGGTGAGCCACCATGGCCTGGTCGAGGCGATGCGTGTCGTTCAGGTCACCGACCAGAAGTCGATCCGCAGGGACAGCTTGTCTATGTCCCAATGACAAGTTGTCGTAGACCCAGACGTCGAAGCCTCGTGCGAGGAACAACTTGACGGCGTGGCTGCCGATGTACCCGGCACCACCTGTTACGAGAATCCGCATGGGCTTGCCCATCCCTGACTGTTGCTAATTCGTCACACCCTTTGTGATCCCCATGAACACGTCCTCAAGGTCGATGTCTTCTTCCTTGAGGAGCTTGAGCCGGTATCCGCTCTTGATGAGTTCGTCCGCAATGAAGCTACCATCGAGTGTCCCCTCGGAGAGAGTGACGGTAATGGTCCCATCGTCTTGGTCGATCTCGGCCTTGGAAATGTCGGGATGTTGGCTCAGGTGGTCGCAGGCCAGTCGGTTCATGTCGTTGGCCACCGACACGGTCAAGTTGATGCTCTGGCGGACCTGCCGGATGGCCGACTCGACGTTTCCGTCGAAGAGTAGTTTCCCGCGTTCGATGATTCCGATTTTGTTACAGATGTCGGCCAACTCGGGCAGGATGTGACTGGAGACCAGGATCGTCTTTCCCATGTTGCGGAGTTCCTTCAAGAGCCCCCGCATTTCGATCCTCGCCCGTGGGTCGAGACCACTGGCCGGTTCGTCGAGTAGCAACACTTGCGGTTCGTGGAGGAGAACGCGGGCGAGTCCGAGACGCTGGGTCATCCCGCGGGAAAGGCTCGTCACGAGGGCATCTCGTTTGTAGCTCAGGTCCACGAGTTCGAGCACTTCTTCGCACTTCTTGCGTCGCTGCGGTCCTTTGATTCGGTACGCAGCGGCAAAGAATTCGAGGTACTCGATGACCTTCATGTCGTCATACACACCAAAGAAGTCAGGCATATATCCGATCATCCGGCGAATGTCCTTGGCTCCGCTGTAGATCGAGTAACCGCACACGATCGCTTCCCCGTAAGACGGGTTCAGGAGCGTGGCCAGGATCCGCATGGTCGTGGTCTTGCCGGCACCGTTGGGACCGATGAAGCCGTAGACGTCGCCCTTGTCGAGCTTGAGCGTCAAGCGGTCCAACGCATACAGGTCGCCATACATTTTGGTCAGGTCACGAGTTTCGATCATGGTGTTTGGTTCTATTAGGATTGGGGAATAATGCCGCCTGGAAGTCTTTCGAACTGGCTTTTTTCGGGCCACGAGAACCGGAATAAACGGGTGTTGTTTTTGTCGGTGTGATAATCACCAGCGCAGGCTCACTGACAAAAACAACAAACGGCGGCCTTTCGCGGAGCGAAAGGCGACACTAAAAAAACAAAAACAACGGCACACGGAGTGTGCCTACTACTTCTGGTTACGGCACACGGAGTGTGCCGACTACGAACAAAAGCAATCTACTTCGTCGATGGCCGGACCGGGAGGATGACCCGGACGTAGGTCTGTTGGACCATTGTTCCTTGGAGTCGCGGACGTTGCTCATCGACGGTTGGGAGTGCGTTCAGCCAGAGCCGCGTGGGGACCTTGGAGTCGTCGGTGTTGACGTCTTCGGCACTCCCGGTGATTCTGTCCAGACGGCCCACTAGGACTGCGGTTTGGACATCGTCAGACGTTCTCGCTCTCGAACGACATCGCCATGATTGATCGAGCCGTCGCTGGGAGTGGTTCGGACCAACTTCTCCAGGGTTCTTGTTGTCGTAGAAGAGCATGAGGGCGACGGCGGTTCCCGGTTGCATGACGCGAGCCGGTTTTTTGTTCATATTGGGCTGGTCTTCTTTCCACGGAGCCGACCACGCCGAGAGGCTGTCGGCCCCTCGGTTCCCAAGTCCTCCCTTGAGGACGATCTTGTTGTCCTTCTTGTCCGCTGCCGCAAGCGTCTTTGTGAGAGGGTAGAATTTGTTGTTGTAGACCAAATGAACGTCCTTGAGTGGGACGGGCAAGTTGTTGGTGATCGTTCCCTTTGGGAGCTGGTTCATCTTGTCAGGTTGATACGTCAAGTTCGCTTCGAAAGGTAGTCGTTTCAGGCGAACGGCCCAATCGGCCTGGAATGCTTTGGTCGTCCACACGGGAATCGGAACCCGTTGCATCCCGGTCGCTCCCTCGGTGAACTTGTATGTTCGGTTGAACAGACTTTGTCCGCCAGGCTGGCCAAAACCGCGATTGGCTTGTGGACGTCCGAGCCACGACATTGTGACGTTATTCGCCCGACGCGACCTCAACTCCAGAGTATCTTCCTGGCCCTCTTTGAGGGTAAAGCCCCAGACACGGGGATCGACACCAACAGTGTAGTTCTGAATGGAAGGGCTCAGTAGGGTGAACCATGCCTTTCCGAATGCGAAAGCTTCCTTGGTCTTCCCGTCCTCATCGAGTTCCGTCCGCAGGTCGATGTCCACAAGTTCGACCTTGTTGATTTTTAGTTCGCTCCCCTTGATGGCATAGGCCGTGTAATAGGCGGCGATGCTGATGATCAAGACCACCGCGGGAAAGGTGACCCACGTCCATTCGAGTCTTTTGAAGACTTTCTTGAGGATGAAGTATTCGACCGGCCCGACGATGATGATGTAGATCAAGATGAACAGGGCCACCCAACTGAACGAAATCATGGCCACGTTGAATTTGTCGAGTTCGCGGTGGAGTTGCGTCGTCAAGTCGTTGTCGGTCTCTTCTTGACCGACGAACCCAGCGTTGTTCAATTGCTGGGCGTTTCCGGTCCTGTCTGCGGGGCCATACTTCACGATAAACTTGGTCCAGAATTCTTTGGCGCCGTTTCCGTCGTCCCAGTCGGTGAACGGTGGGCCATCGACGGCCACGGCCAACAAAATCACGCTCCCCAGCCCATAGGGCACGCGGATCATCAGCCGCTCAATGTCCTTGGTTCGTGTATTCGCCGCGAGCGTTTCGACCCCAGGCCTGGGCATGAGGAGTGGAATTTCGGCCTCCTTCCCAATCCGCATCACGAGCGGAGTGGCTCGTCGCATATCGACGTGGTTGTACAGAGGTTGGAACGAACGAATTCTCGTCGTCTTGGTCCGGGACAGGACCGGCGGGAAAACTGGCTGCCACGCGGCGGAGTTGAAGATTCGATACACTTCGTCCAGATGATTCCAGTCAATGCTGACGACAAGTCGGCCGCCTCGCCGGACCCAGTCGGCCAGGGCCGCGACCTTGGCTCCATTTTTATTCGAGTCGGCCAGGTCGGTTATGAATTTCTTGTTGCCCGTCGTCAGAACAATCAGATCGACGGAATCATACCCGAACCAATAGTCGGGCAGATTCCGCACGTCCGTCTCGAAGGCAAGATGCCGAATTCCGGTGTCGTTTTTCACCATGCCGCCTTTGTTTCCGGCGAGGTCGACCATGCCCTCGTAGAACTCGGGCAGTTTGTTCCCTAAAGTCAGGTAGAGGTGGTGTGTCATTCCGATGCTTTGCGTTACGTCCTGGTTGGCAAACGGACCGAAACTTCCGTTTCTGGGCAAATCCCGATCACCAGGGACAATCTCGAAACGCGGTTCGGGGGCCGTCCGTCCGGGACAGTAGTAGGTCATCGCCGGATGCAGATCTTTCTTGCGTCGCTCGAAATCGACGGTGTACTGGGCCTGGACCTGGCTCCCGTCCGTAAATGTCGTGATGATTCGGTTGTCGGTGTAACCTTCGGGACCTTTGCTGACGGGCAAACGAATATAGCCGTATTCGTCCTTTTTGAATTTGACGAACAGTGGCGTCCACATGCCCGCTTTGTACTTTCCGGTTCCGCCAGTCCCGTATTCCGGGTACGCCCGAAAGCCGGAGACGACCTGTGCCATTTTCAAGCGGAGGAAAGGGTCTTCTTTCTTCTTCTTTTTCTCTTTTTCTTGCCCGACCAACATCCCAGGCGTCAAGAAGACGAGGACGAAGCACCAAATCGAAAACCAACGGGGGCAACGCGAGGGGAAGAAGGAGACCATGTATGTGCTTCCTGGATGGGGACGTGTTTGTATTGGTCGAGTCTATCCGTTTACGGTTTCTCGGCTTCGTCGCAAACGCAGGGTTGTTGGGCACATCCTGGACAACCTGTGGCGTATTTTTGTCGCACGGCCTCGTCCAGGTCGATTCCCACACAATTGGCCAGCGTCGCGAGCCAGGCCAACACGTCGGCAAATTCACCGAGGCGTTCTTCGTGCGTCCCGCTCCGCAGCGCCGTCGCAAGTTCGCCAACCTCTTCCATGAACCACATAAAGGTCCCATCGACTCCGCGCCTCTGGTCCTTCTCTCCATACATCTTTTGGATGAGTCGCTGGAACTCTGGCAGCGTGACGGGCATGGGATTCCTATATGTACTTTGCGGCGCGGGGTTCTGTTCACGAAGTTAGCTCGATTAGAGCCAGAACCCTACTAAGAGTAGCATACTTTGCGAAGAAATTGCAGCCAGATGGAAAAACAAGAGGGGCCGATTTGGATTTTGGAATTGAGTTCGAAGGCCAGTTCGGGAGGCTGTTTTGAGCCTCAGGGAATGTGAGATAGGAGGGAAATCTGGAGTTTGTGTTGGATTGTGAACTTGACGGGAGCAATAACCAAGACAGAGACAAAAAACAAAAATACCAAAGCGGCAGCGTAGCTGCCGCA
>CAYYUU010000457.1:0-6406 GCA_964474955.1 uncultured Alcaligenaceae bacterium
TGTGACCGAGCGAATGGAAGGGTGGTTTTCGCGACGACCTGTCGGAGACAAAACCGACGAGGAAACGCGGAGCGACCGAACTCCAAGTGCGGACCCGCCAGACACCGACGAGCCGGCGACGACAAGACCGGGATTCAAAACGTGGTTGCTCACGTTGTTGGGTGTGTGGGCGTTTTGCTTCGTGGCCGAACGACTCCTTTTATTCCCCTTTGCCGTTTTGAGTTTGGAAAACTCCCGGGCGTGGGGAATGACGGACATCACCATCCTGCAATGGCTGCAATATTACGGCCAAAACGTCGGTTTCAAAGCCTTGCTGGAATTGGTGGTCGTCGCCGGGCTCTATGTCCTGATCCGGTCAGCTCCCAGATGGTGGTGGGCTTGGGCTGGTTCCTTGGGAGGGGCCTTTGGCTTCGTCATGGTTTGTATTTGGCCGATTGTGGTCGTGCCGATGTTCTACGAAGTCCGGCCACTCGAAAACGCAGAACTCAATGCCCGGATCATGCGGCTGGCGGAGAAGGCCGAAGTCAAGATTGATCGCGTCTACGTCATGGACGCGTCTTCGCGAAGTCGGCACACGAACGCGTACTTCATGGGGATCGGTAGCACACGCCGGATTCTTGTCTACGACACGTTGTTGAAATCGCACTCGGACGACCAACTCGAGTCGGTGTTGGCTCACGAGATCGGGCACTGGAAGCACAACCACGCTTTGGTCGGGCTGTGTCTGGCCACGTGTGGTGGGTTCCTGGGGTGTTTCCTGCTGCGCTGGGCGTTGATCTGGGCCATCGGACGACGGCCTTTTAACCTGCGAAGTCCTTCGGACCCGGCGGGATTACCTTACGTCTTGCTTTTGTTCATGATCTCGAGTTGGGCCGTCATGCCCATCGAAAATGCGATCGCGCGTCATTTCGAACGGCAGGCCGATTGGGTCGCCCTCGAACTGGCCGGAAACGACGAAGCATTCATCGGCATGGAACGGAAAATGGCGAAGGACAATCAGTCCAACGTCGTTCCGAATCCGTTCGCCGTTTGGCTCTTCTCGACTCACCCGCCGGTGTTACAGAGAATGGATATGGCGCGGCGCTGGCGAGAACGTGACCACCCATCCCCGGCCCCGAAACTGCGCATTTTGCGGAAGTAAGCGGATCTTGACGGTGGGGATATTCTTGGGGCCCTGAGCCGCTTACTTGTCCCGGCCCCAATCGTGATTTACAATTTCTCCAGATACCTTTCGCTAATGCAGAATTCCTTTCGTTTCCAACGACCATTTTCCTTCAAGGACGACCGAAGGAAACGAGGGGACTGTCGTGGTCTATCTAAAAGATGGCGAAAAAAACGATTCGCCATCTCGGGGGAATGCCGAGTGCGTGATTGTGTCGGGATCGGTCGTTTGAGCGTCGGAAAGGCTTGAACTGGCGAATAAAATGTGTCGCCTTTTCCGAGAGTTGCTTTTCCATCCGCCAAAAGTTATTTGTCTTTTCTGATCCCGCAAAGCGGGGTCCCTGCACGCGAGAAAAGCAACCGTCAAAACACGACAGACAAAGTGGTGCTCCCGAGATTCCCGGACCAAATCGATGTATTCTCATGACCGTCCGTCGTAGGCTGGGTAGGAAACTCCCATGAGTCCGCAACCCTTCCGCCAACCCGACCCTTCGCCGCAAGACCCTCAGTCCTCCAAGGGCCTGCCCTCCGTCCGTCCCGAGGGGGAAGCGTCGTTGGACACGACTCCAATTCCCACCCGGACGATCGGGACTTCCGCCATCGACCAACGAGCGCGTTTGCAGGAAAATCCTGGTTTCAGGAAAGCGGACAAGCGTCCGTCCATTGCGAAACCAACGTACGTTTTGGCGTTGATGTTGTCGGTGGTGCTGGTTTGTTTGTCGCATCCCGCGCTCTGGCACACGACACGAACGGCGTTGTGGTTTCCGCCCATCGGCATCGGATTTGCCTTGCTCGTGTGGGTTGGGTATCGCAGCATTCCGGTCACTCTGCTCGGGATCCTGGGAGCGAGGCTCCTGGCAAGCATCATCCACGGCCCAGAATTGGCCTTGTGGGACATTTCGCTCTGGATCGAAATTGCCGTTGTGGGTTTGGAACTGTTTGGTGGTTGGTGGTTGTATCGGCGTCTGGGCGGAAGCGACGTCCGAATTCTCGAGCCACGTTCGGCGACGTTATTCTTGGTGGTGGTTCCGGTCTGCACGACGGCCGTAGGGGCTGGCCTTCAAACGGCGTTGAATCCGTCTTTTTCCTGGGATGCGTTCTCGTATTTGTGGCTTGCCAAGGCCGTCGGAGTTCTCGCGATCTTGCCCGCGCTCGTTGGGTTCGGCACGCCTATATTCATCTACTACAAATGGCTGAACCCGAAGCCCCCAGCAGATTTTGCGCAGTCTGACCCGTTGGCCTTGTTCTGGCCGCAGAATGGCGACCAAACGCCATGGCCTGCGTTCGGGAATTGGTTGGAAATCCTCGGGCTCGGCATTGGTGCGGGGATCGTTGCTGGCATCTTGTGTTGGGAAAATGCGGGACCGCAAAATATCGAATGGCGGCTTTGGGCGGTCATGCTGCTCCTGACCGTTTGGGCGAGTTTGCGTCAGGGGTTGCGAGGAGCTGTCACCGTCGCGCTGACGACCTCGGTCGTGGCGTGGTTCGTCGTTGGCCAGGTCGATCCAAACAGTTTGTGGGTCGCTTCGTTCCAAGGGATTTTATTCGCGCAGGGCAGCACTGGTTTTTTGGTGGGAGCCTCTTCGAGTTGGCTTCGGGCCAACGAGGTCCGCTACCGGACGTTCGTCGGACACATCCCAGTGATGCTCTATAGCGCCAGAATTCGTACACCTGCATCCGCCGACGTTGAGGTTCTCTCGGACGCGAGCGAACAACATCCTCCTTCCGGCGAGGATCGCCCCGAGCCTCAACTTCCTGGCGTTCAAATCGTGTTGGTCAGTTCTGCGGCGAACTCGGTGTTCGGTTGCGATCCGGACAGCCTGGTCGGCAGTTTTCAGGCGTGGCTGGCACGAGTGCACCCAGAAGACCGCGAACTCTTACTGGCCGCACTCGCCCAACTCCGTCACATAAGCGCGGCCTGCCAAAGAAGCCGAGGCCAGGGACGAACGAACGCGGAAGTTCCCTCCGTCACGTGTGAGTATCGCTTGAATCCCGACTACTTCAAAAGTTCCCCCGCAAGAGAACAAAGTCCCGCGGCAAAGCAGTCGACGGATGCAAAAGGAACCGCGGAGGCTCCACCCGTTCGGGCCGAACGATGGGTGCGAGACACTCTGGCTCCGAATCTTGCTCCCGACGGCACGCTCACGGGATGGGAAGGTGTCGTGGAGGACATTTCGTCGCAACGAGTGCTGGCTCAAGACCTGCAACGAACGACTACGATGCTTCATACGTTGGTCGCGAACTTGCCAGCGGGAGTGGTCTTCGTTCAAGGGACCACGGGCCAGCCGGTGTTGGTCAACGCTCGGGCCAGACACCTCCTGGGCCAACGAGAAGCTCCCTCGGCGGGCATCGCCCAGTTCCCGCGGGTGTATCGACTTCACCGCCCCGACGGGAGCCTCTATCCGTGCGAAGACCTTCCTGTTTACAAGGCCCTATATTCGGGGGTGACGTCGATGCGAGACGACATCGTCATTCACAGACCCGATGGCCGGTACGTGCCTTTGGTGACGTGGGCCGCCCCGGTCGACCTGGAAGGAGATGGCGCCGTTGGGAATGGTCAATCGTCTGGCTCGAGGATGGCGAGCGGGGCGGTCTGGGTGTTTGAAGATCTCACGTCTTTGCAGCAAGCCGAAGCGGCGCGGATGGAGTCCGAAATTCGAATCCGGACGATCATCGAAACGATGGCCGAAGGGTTGGTCCTGCAAAACGATCAAGGGACGGTCATCGAGTGCAACGCGGCGGCGAGCGTCATCCTGGGCAGGCCGGAAAAAGAATTGATCGGGCAGTCTTCGTTGCGTGGCCTCGGGGCGTGCTTGCGCGAGGACGGCACTCTGTTTTCCACGGACAAACAACCGGACCTGGTTTGCGCCCGGACGCGAGAACCGGTCCGTGGGGTCGTCATGGGGGTGATCGGAGCGAGTGACATCCCGGTGTCATCGGCCCACCTGAACACTTCCGTCATTCCCGTCGTGCGTTGGTTGCTCGTGAACTGCATGCCCCTGACTTCGGGTCAACCAAGTCACCCGGGATTCACCGTCCGGATCATCACAACGTTTGTGGACATCACCGAACAACGGGCCAGCCTCAGTCATTTGCGGGCTTCGGAGGAACAATACCGGGCCTTGATCGAGACGTTACCGCTGATGGTGATTCAAGTCGATCAAGATTTCCAAATCCGGTATCGGAACCCACGAACGCAAGACGTTTTCGGGGGCGTGGCAGATGCCGAGACGTTCCTGGATCGAGTCGCTGCCAACGATCGGGACCGCGTGGAAACCTGGCTCCAGGCAATTGTGCAAGGTGGAGAAATCCAAAACGACTGCGAATTCGGGCTACAGGATCAAGGAGGCGAATTCCGCAGCTGCTATGCCCTCGCCTACCCGGTGGCGTCTCGTGCGGTACATCCTCGGTATGTGTTTGAGCGAGGCCAGGCCACCCGCGTTTGCACGCTGGTCATCGCCGACCTGACCCACGAGCGACATCTCGAACGGGAAATGCGGCGGGTGCAAAAACTCGAGATGGTGGGTCGACTGGCTGGCGGGATCGTCCACGACTTCAACAACTTGCTGACGCCGATCGTCGCTTTGGCCCAGCTGGCCCAACAACGGCAACCCGACGACCCAGACCTTCAATCGGACTTGAAGACGATCGAAGAGGCTGGAAAACAGGCCGCCCAATTAGCTGCCCGGTTGTTGTCGTTCAGCCGAAATCGCAGGCCCAACATTTCGTCCGTGGTGACGCCGGTTTCGATGCGGACGGTCGTCACCCGAACGCTTGACCTGGTGCGGCCTACCATCGGGAAAACGATCGACGTGGAAACGAACTTTGCGTCCGCGAACGATTGCGTCCTGGCTGACGAAGGGCAGCTCCATCAGATTCTTGTCAATTTGTGTCTCAACGGTAAGGATGCCATGCCGCAAGGTGGGCGATTGACCGTCCGGACGGAAATCACCGAAGACGAGGGAATCCTTCTCTCGATCGAAGACACCGGGGAAGGGATGGCTCCAGAAATTCAAGAAAAAATCTTCGACCCGTTCTTTTCGACGAAGGAACGTGGGACGGGTTTGGGACTCGCCGTCGTGGCCCAACTGGTCGAAAGTTTCCGTGGCCAAATCTATGTACAGAGCGAACCCGGAGTCGGCACACGCTTCGACATTTGGCTTCCGAGGGCATCGGGGGTTTGTTGATGGTTGATGAAGCCACTCGGGCAGACGGTTCGATAAGAGTCGAGTTTGGGAAAAACTTTTCGCGGGGCATGGGCAATAAAGGATTGTCCTTTGCGTAGGCACACGCAAGCTGCGTGTACCTTTCTCTTGGCCGAGTTTTCAGAGTACACGTGGGCCGCGTGTAACTACGACAAACAGAAAAAACGGACAGATAGAAATTTCGTAGTCCGAGCGAAAAGCAACTTTCCGAGCCACACCAAAAAGACGCCACTTGTTTATCCGCCCCCCATTGTCTCGAACTTACTGAGCGTGTCGTTGATCCGGTCGGCGTTTCATGGCCGAGAGGTGTGGTCCCGACAACACGGAGGGACGATCCAGACGATACGATTCGGGCAATTCTTCGGCGGGTTCGCTCTTTGTCTCGCGAGCTGGGAACGGCAAAACGCAAAACGGTTCTTCGGCACTGACATCCGGCTGTCGTTCGGCTCGTTGCTTTTTCGCCAGGACGGAATATTCAACGTCGCGAGCCAGATTTTCGAACCACACGCACTTCCCGAGACGAAATCGGCTCACCTTTAACACTTGCCGAGCTTCGGTGAACCTATCGAGTTTTTGCAACCCCTGGACATAGCGTGTCACTACTTTCGCGTTCGTGGGTGCGATTGCGAAAGCCTCGCGGAGAAGGGTTAAACCGGTCTTGCGCCGATCGTTGCGGATCGCAAAAGAACCATAGGCACTCAAAAATTTTGGATTGTTGGGGTCGAGTTTCAGAGCCAGTTTGAAGTGTCGGGCGGCTCGTTTTGGATCGCAAAAAACGTCCTTGGCAAGAAGCTTGGCCATGCGGAAATGGAGCTTGGAATCGTCCGGGTGTTGGAGCAAAGCCGCCGCGAGTCGGCGTCTGTCTTGCCAAACACATGTGAGTTCTCACTGAAGGCATCGAGTTCGATAGGACCACCATCGAGAACCTGCCCGATGGCGCGAGCACACGCATGATCGGGCAAATTGCTCGGCAGCAGATGGCTCAAGAGGCCGTGCCGAAACGGATCGCCACACATTTGAATACCCGGAGCATCCCAAAC
>CAYYUU010000458.1:0-6391 GCA_964474955.1 uncultured Alcaligenaceae bacterium
ATACCGAAGTTCCAGCGAATAATGGGCTCCCCGCGTCCAGAAGTCGGCGGCACGGAACATGGCCCGAGGGAAAGCGGCTCCCTCTAATGTGCTCGCCGTGCCAAGGGTTGCGGCTTGCGAGGTGTTGACGATGCGGTCGACTTGTTGACCCGGACGGGCGACCGAGTTCCAGAAGATGGCGGTGTATCCGGCACTGATTTTCAGGTGCGATGTCAACTGATAGCCGAACGTGAATCCGACCTCGGGGATGAATCCAAACTCGCCGCGAGATCGTTCGCCGATGTTCGTGGACTGGGCCAAGAACCCGACGTCGACCGGAGCAAATACGGGTCCGCCAATGTTGGTCGCTTGCGTTCCGCCTGCGATCGTGACACTCTGCTGAGTGACCCCGACTGCAAACTTTCCGTATATCTCGATCCACATCCGATGGAAGGCGTAATCTAGCCCAACTCCCACTTGCACCCCGAAAAAATCATTGTCGGTCAGGAAGTCGTCGAACCGCCGGATGATGTCGGCTCGAGTTCCTTGATCGCGGACCAAGGCTTGACTGATCTCGCTAATCCGCAGTTCATCGACCAGACGCATGTAGCGAACTCCGCCGAGCAGGTGGACGTAGGTATTCGGACCGTGTTGGTAGTACTTGCGTGCGTTGAGTTCGAACCCCCACAACTCCGAAGACGCCGTGGCCGAAAGTTCGCCGGCCACGAGTCCGGGCGAGGAGACAACGAACGCCGATTCGGTGCCGGTTACCGGATCGAAAAACCGCCGGCCGATGATTTGGTTGTCGCTCACGACTGTCACGAATCGCGCCGTTCGTTCGGTCAGGTAAAGGAAGTCACCTTCGAGCCCGAGGAGTCCCTCCGATTCTCGAGCAATGCCGGCGACGATGCGTACGCCATCGCGGGCATCGTCATCGATCCGGTCGAGGAAGGCCAAAGTGGTTCCGGCTTGCCCAATCGCCCCGGGAACGCGATCGCCTGCACTTCCGACAGATACGAGTGCAGGCATGACATCGTCACGCATTCCGAAATGGAGATAACTCGCCCGTATCCAGAAGAGGCTTGGTGGGAACACAATTCCATCGTGATATTGGCTTTCCGGTGGTGGGAATTCTTCGAACGATGGAGGGACATCGAAACCATTCATCATTTCAGGCGGGGCAGTCGGTTCCGGCGTTGGTGCGGGAAGTTGTTCTGGCCCGCCGGACTCTCCCGGCAAAGGCGGCGGCAAGTCTTCCCCGGGTTGCACGATCACCGGCGACCCCAAACCCACTGCGCCTTCCGACATCGGAAGTGGGAACGGTTCGGGCACTGCTTGCGCCTCGACCAAACTTGGCGAGAGGCACGTTGCCAACAGTAGGTAGAGGATGATGTGGCGGCGCATGGTCCGTGAAACAAGTTCCTCACGTGCGAGATGCATAATGGGCTGTCGGTATTTCTTGGGGATTCGAATCGCGATGGTATAGCACAGACTTGGGGAAAAAAAAGAGGAGTTGGTTTCGTGGAATTCTTGGAGCCGATTTCACACCGCCTTGACAATGTCCGAGTTCGCGGTATATCCCGTTCCAAAAAATGCACCGATCTTTCCGCTCGCAGTGCGTTGCGGCGAAGGCTCAAGCAGAAAGCTGGGTCTCTGGGATTTGGGAAAGTGGGAGGCAAACTCGGAACGCGAAATATATTGCGGTCCAAGGGTCCCTATTACTTTCCAAATCGCAGACCCGCCTCAGGTATGGAGGGGACCGATGAAATCCGCATGTCTTCCTTGGATGCTGGTCTGGGCGTTTGGGTTGCCGGTTCCCATCGGGCTGTTTTCTGCTTGCGAATTTGCGACGGCTCAAACGGCGTTTGAGGATCAGAACAGAGGGATTGGCGTTCGCCGGATCTCGGCTCGTCCGGTTCGGGGAGTCGGTCACCACCGTGATGAGGGGACGGTCGCGATATTGATGAACGGTTCGGTCATGGAGGGAAAAATCACTCGGACTGGGAGTCGGTACCGAATCGAATTCCAGCTTGGGGAGATGCAAATTCCGATCGAGCAAGTCAAGTACGTGTGTCATGATTGGGCGGAAGCTCACGACATCATGCAGAGTCGGGCCAACCTGCGCGATCCCGACGAGCGATTTCGACTCGCGAGTTGGTGTTACCAATACCGTCTCTATGATCGCGCCGTCGAAGAGGCCAAGGCAGGACTGAGACTCCGACCGAACCATCCGCCCACCCGGCAACTCATTCGGATGGTCCAACAGGCCAAATTGTTGGCCCAACAAGCGGCCACCCACAAGCAAGTGAGTTCGGTCGTTCCGCCGACTCCCGAACTCGACCTGAACGCCGAATCGATGCGGCTGTTCACGACGGGCGTTCAACCTGTTCTGATGAATGCATGTGCCAAATGCCACACGGGACACAACGGCGGAAGTTTTCGCCTCTACCGGAACCACGGAAGCGGGTTGCGAAGTCGACGCGCGACACGCCACAATCTGAATGTTGTCATCGCTCACTTGAATCTGGAACGCCCCGAATTGAGCCCGTTGTTGATCAAGTCCGTCAGTCGTCATTCTCGAAATCTGGCCACCGAACCGATCAAGAGCCGGAAGGCGGAACCGTACAAGCGATTGAAAGAGTGGGTCCAGTACGTCATCGAGAACAATCCTCATCTTCCGAGCCGACTCGCCCAGAAACAGCAAGTTCCGACGCCGCAGGACGTGCAACGCATCGCCAACGTTACCCCGAGTTCAAGACCGAACACGAGTCACCAGACCGATGCGATTCGTCCGCAAGGCCTCTCGAATCCTGGGAGTTCGTTCGGAATGCGTGGCACCTCCGGGCACGAACCCCAACGGCCGACGGGCGGTCAAGACGTTTTGCGTGGAGCACCTGCGCGGCCTCAAGGCCCGCCGAGTTCGCCATCGCAAAACACGTTTGCCGCAACGCAAGCCAAGGAACAAAACGTGTCAGAGCTGTTTCCGAAACAACCAACGCCGCCGAGTCCAGGTCCGTCACCGCAGCCGATCCCCAAGGACGTCCCAAGACAAGTCCGGCAACCGATGACAAACCAGAAACCACTTCCTGCGTCTGGCGTGGCTTCTTCGCCAGCGACGGAACTTGCTAAGCCGCCAGCGACGGTCCATAACGCCTACGATCCACGACAGTGGAATTTGCGAATGCACCCAAGAGTTCGTCAACGGCCAGCTCAATCACGGGGAGGACGATAGATGAAAAGCCAAGTCTGCCAAACGACCCTCGCGGCTGTGTTCCTGGTGGTCACGGCGGCAGTTGCGTTGGGGCAATCTCAACGTCCTCGTTCCCAGAGCACTCCGCAGCAAGTAAAGTGGCCTTCTGCCTCACAACACAGGACCGCTATTCCAGAGAAGGAGTCCACGAAAGGGGTACTCCCAAACTTCTTCGAGAAGGGGAACATTTTTGCAGCACCGAAGCAAACCAAGGCAACCAACACGTATCCCGCCTTGCCGACGTACGACCTGGTGCAGCTAATGGTCGTGTTTCATGCCCCCACGGGTCCGAAGCAAACGTTCCATTTGCAACTGCAAAGGGGGACGACGATGTCCCAAGTCCTGGGACACTTTCGGAGTCGCTTCGAGCAGCTTTTTCCAGGGGGGAGTGTTTGGATTTCGCTCGGGCGACCGACCGATGGCGGCAACATCATCTTGATGCCGATCGATTACTCGACCGAATATGCCAACCCCAACACGGATTACGTCTTGCGACCGGGAGATCAGATTCACGTTCGCGAGAGAAAAGCCAAGCCAGCCGGAGGGACGCTCCATCGAGTCTACGCGCCGGTCGATCAGGTTGTCGTTCATCCGTTCCGGGGATGGTGTGAAGATACACTCGGATGGGATCCTGGTCGTCCGTTCGGCGGTTTTTTCTGGAACATGGGGAGCTGGTATAGCAACGATTCGCAAAAACCATCCTCGACACCGTCAAGATAGTCTTGTGCCGTTTGGCACGTGTCGTTCTGGTTGGGAGAGGATTACGCTTCCGTCTTCCAGGACAAAGCCGGTCGTCAAAAACTCGGACATAAATGGTCCGACTTGTTTCGGCGGAAAATTCAACACGCCGATGATTTGTTGGCCCACCAACTCTCGCGCGGTGTAATGCGTAGTGATCTGGGCGCTCGATTTTCGGACGCCCAAATCGCCAAAGTCGGTCCAGAGTTTGTAGGCTGGCTTTCGTGCCTCCGGGAATTCTTCCACGCGGACGATCGTCCCAACTCGCAGTTCCACCCGTTCAAAATCCTGCCACGTGATTTGTTCCATTTGTGCCTTCCTCTGCGTTCTCGTTCCAGTCGTTGAAGAGCGTACCAAATTCTCCAGAACCAACATTGCTGATTTCGTGTCCCGGTTTTCGTATAGTGGGTTCTTGTGAGGACTCAAGAGAGACGCGAAGTATATATATCCGAACTGACTGGATGGCACATGGTGGAGAATGCTCCGTTCCTGACGCACAAGCATGGGAACTTTACGATCGAAGGATATTCGCGGGCAGCGGTGCAAAGTTACTGGCGAATTCCAGAATTGAAAATAGGTTTTGACCTCGGTGGTCAACCGTGGGACTTTATGGGGACGCCGACGTGGTTTCTCTCGCATTGCCACCTTGACCACGCAGCCGCTCTGCCGGTTTACGTCGCCCGACGCCGGATGATGAAGATGGACCCGCCGACGATCTATCTGCCCGAAGCGAACGTCGACGATGTTCGGCGGTTGCTCCAGGTCATGCAACGACTCGATCGGGGACGGCAAGTGTGCGAACTCGTCGGCGTCACTGCCGGCCAAGAGATCGAGTTGTCGCGGGAGAACGTCGTCACGCCGTTCGCCACCACACACACCGTGCCGTCACTCGGATTTCTCGTTTGGGAACGGCGGAAAAAACTCAAGGAAGAATACCACGGCCTTTCCGGAAACGAGATTCGGGACTTGCGGCTTGGCGGTACCGAAGTGACTCGCGAAACTCGGGCTCCCATCCTCGCATACACCGGTGATACGAGTCCGGAGGGGTTGGATAACTTCCCAGCCGTCTACGAAGCGAAGATTCTGATTACCGAATTGAGTTTCGTGCGGGCCGGACACCGACGCGAGAAGATCCATAAGTTCGGCCACATTCACATCGACGACTTGATCGAGCGAGCCGACCGGTTCCAGAATGAACTGATCATTTGCTCGCACTTTAGCACTCGGTATCATCCGAACGAAGTCATCAAGACCGTCGAGAAGAAGTTGCCGGAGAAGCTCAAGGAACGGGTGAAGATCTGGATTTAGAGCCGGATCAGGCGTTTTGTTATCAGCCGCGCAGCGGCGACATATTGTAGCCATGGGTGTAAACCCACGGGGGAGGAAGAACACTCACCTTCCGTGGCCTCACGACCACGGCTAAGATCTTCCGCCGCTGCGCGGCTTCCAGACAAGACGCACCATTTACGATACTTGGTTTGCTCTCCACCCTCGCGATAGACTAGACTGCCCACAATCCAACGCACCTACCCTCTCAGCCATGTCATCTTCGGAGGAATAACGCAATGCTGTCACGGAACAAACAATGGTTGGTACTTTTCCTGCTCGTGTTCCTCTTCTCACACCAAACAGCCCACCCGCAAGAAAAGGACACCTCACCATCGAAGTCACTGATTCAAAAATTGCAAGCACTCGACGCGAAGTTGATCCCAAAAGATCAGAACCCCCAAAGTGGCGTCCGGGAGCATCTCCGAGAACAACTCCGGGAAGTCAACAAAAGGGAGACTCGGAACTGGCGAAAGTGTAAAACGCTTGCGGACTGGAAAGCATATCGTGCGAATAAGTTGAAACTCCTTCGCGCATCGATGGGGAACTTACCGGAACGTCCAAAGAATGTGAAGGTCATCACGACGAAACGAATCCAGGGAGATGGATTTCAGATTCATAATATTCTCTTCGAGAGTCGCTCCGGGTTATTGGTCACGGCGAATTTATATCTCCCGAGCAAAACAAAGAAATCGATGCCGGGGATTATAATTTCTCACAGTCACCACAACCCAAAGACTCAAGGCGAGTTGCAAGACATGGGTATGACTTGGGCGAGGCTGGGTTGTGCTGTGTTGGTGATGGATCAAGTCGGCCACGGAGAACGGAGACAGCATCCATTCGAATCCAAAAAGGACTATCACAAATTATTTCGGGTGAGTCGCCAGGACTACTATTTTCGATATATGACTGGACTCCAACTCTACTTGATCGGTGACAGCCTGATGAGTTGGATGGTGAATGATCTCATGCGAGGCGTTGATGTTCTCCTCGCACAACCCAACATCGATCCGCAACGAATTATCTTGATGGGAGCTGTTGCCGGTGGTGGTGATCCGTGTGCAGTGACGGCTGCTTTGGATGAACGAATATCGGCGG
>CAYYUU010000459.1:0-6384 GCA_964474955.1 uncultured Alcaligenaceae bacterium
GAGAGGTTCTGTAATCTGTCCGTGCGATGCGATAGGCTATTGACGTTTGTGGTCCATATATACTTGGGGCTGGAAACGTGAAATGAATAGCTGTTCGGTTGTCTGGTCATGAATTGCACGGCAGAGCCGTGCAATGAGAAATAGCTCCGGCGACCTCGTTGCATGGCTTGGGCGGTAGGACATATACGTGCCGCCAAGAAAGGCGACTCTGTGTGTTCATCCTACCGCCCTCGTGCCCGTACTCCAAAACAAAACTAAACCAAAACTGCACGGCAATAAAGTTCGCGTTCTCCCCTCTGCCATTCCTTCAGTCCCATTACTTCGGCAGGGGATCAACGACCTGCTTTCGCAATTTTCGGTCGTAGCGACGAACGCCTTTCACGCCTTCGCGTGAGACGACGTAGAATTGATACTTGTTCATGGTGGATGGCTCGAACCCAATCAGGGTCGAGAACGCCAGGATGCTCACGACTCCGTCGTTATTTTTCTGGATGGTAACTCCCATTCGGTTCGGGTCGGCAGCATCTCGCACGATCACCAACACGAATTGTTTGGAGAAATCGACCTTCGGGGCTTTGGCCTTTGGGGCGAGTTTCTTCCACACCGCCTTCCACTTCTTTTCCGTCGCCACGAATCCTTGGTTCTTCAGTTTCGGCGCTTTCGCTTTTTCGACGGTCGCGTTGTGCTTGGCGAGAATGGGCAATTTCTCGGCACGTTGTGCTTTGGCCGTTCCAAGAAACGTCATGACAACGGCCAGAGCAAGACAGTTCGCAAATCGCATGGTTAACTCCTGAAAAAGTAGAGTGGACATTTTTATTCCTGACGAGAAGGGCCGTTCCAGGGATCTGAAGATCTCGTAGAATGGGCGATCCTTCACGATTTCCACAATTGATTTATCGCAAAATATCGCGTACTCTCACAAATCTACCCTGTTGCCCCGGTTTCTCCCCAAGTTTGTAACTGTGTTTGGAAGGAACGAGACCGTTGGGCTCCAGTTGTGGAACCTACCGATTCGTTTCGTGCCCTTCCTGACGTTCCAGTTCGGCGAGCACTTTTACGGGAAATCTTAATGCGTTATCGATACAGTGGCGGCCTTCTTGGGACGCTCATAATGTTTCTGTGTTGTCCCTTGTTGACGTCTGGTCAGCAGAAAACCGGCGTCGTGGCCGGATGGGACATTCGAGACGGCGAATTGTTGTTGAACGAGTTGAATTGCACGGCGTGCCATAAAGCCAGCGACGCCGTGTCGGCTCGAATGCTCCCGCGGAAGGCTCCCAACTTGATAGAAGCGGGAGCACGAATCACGCCGCAATATCTTCAAGCGTATCTCTCCGACCCACACGTCATGAAGCCGGGGACGGTCATGCCGCATCTGCTTCATGGTCACTCGGACGCCGCACACGAGAAGAGCGTCGACCTGCTCGCGCATTACATTGTGTCGCTTGGCGGGCCTTGCGACCAGACAGGTGGCGGCGCGAGCGAGTATCAAATCCAACAAGGAAAGGCATTGTTCCACAGGGTCGGTTGTGTGGCTTGTCACCAACCAGTGGTGGAACCACCGGAGCGAAAGATCAACGTTCCGAAAGGCGTGAAAATCCCAGAGCGAAAGGGCATTCGCGAAACGAAATCCGTTTCGCTAGACAATTTGGCGATGAAAACCACCGTCGAGCAACTCGAAAAGTTTCTGCTCAATCCGCTGCACGCCCGACCGTCTGGTCGGATGCCTTCGCTGCGTTTGAAGGTCAGCGAAGCTCGGGCCATCGCCGCGTATTTGTTGCGAGACCAACTCGACAAGACGAAGCGTGGGCTCGGCGTGGGGTTGGAATACGCCTATTATCCGGGATACTTCAACCGGATGCCGAAGTTCGAGAAGCTCAAGGCCATTCAGAGTGGGAAAATTAAATCGTTCGATCCTCGGAAGATCAAACTCAAGAAGTTTGGGCGATTTCCCAAGGCCATGTTCGCGATTCGGTTTCACGGATTCTTGACGGTTCCCAAGACTGGAGAATATCGGTTCTGGGTGAGGTCCGACGACGGCTCGGTTTTACGAATCGGAAACAAGGTCGTCGTCAACAATGACGGCATGCACCCGCCGAAAGAAAAAGGCGGCAAGATTCGCCTGGAGAAGGGACGTGTTCCCCTCGAACTGGGATTCACTCAGGGGGGCGGCGGATACGAACTCAGCGTCGCGTGGCAACCACCCGGCGGACGACGCGGAGAGATTCCGCCGGGACTCTTGCAGTCGGGGGCGTTTGCGATGATCCCGAAAGGGCGAATCGACTTCCGCGTCGATGCCGACAAGGCCAAGGCCGGGCGAAAGGTCTTCGCGAGCCTCGGTTGTGCGGCTTGCCACCAGGCCGACGACAAGGCCGAGGCGTTGGCCAAGAAGAACTCGTATACTCCGTTGGCAAAACTCAATGTAAACGCAAAGGGAAACTGCACCAGTCAAGCGGTGGCGAAGGGACGTCCTCAATATGCCATCAACGCGGCCCAACGGAAGGCTCTCCAAAAGGCCGTTGTCGACCTTCAGGGGAACCTCAAGGCATTGACCGTCGCCCAAAAAATCCACCGCACGATGACTACGTTTAACTGTTACTCATGCCACCATCGGGGCGAGCTTGGTGGCCCGGACGAGAACCGCGAACCCTATTTTCGGAGTCTCGGAGAGGCCGACCTCGGGGAAGAAGGACGCATGCCGCCGGGGCTCGACGTCGTCGGCGCGAAGCTCACCGACTCGGGCTTTGCCGAGTACCTCTTTGGTGGCGAACGGGTTCGTTACTACATGGCCACCCGGATGCCGTTGTTCGGCAAGGACAACGTCGGGCACATCCCCGATTTGTTCAAGAAGGCGGACAAGGGCAAGATCAAGCCGAGAAAATACGTCTTCAATAACAAACTCGTGGAGGTCGGACGCCGCTTCGTTGGCCTCAAAGGAATGTCTTGTATTGCCTGCCACAAGTGGGGACCACTGAAGGCCGAGGGCGTCGAAGGATTGGACCTGCTCCGGGTGCCAAAACGACTCCAACCCGGCTGGCATCATGCCTGGATGTACGACCCCCAAAAGCTCCGACCCGGGACGAAGATGCCGACGATGTGGCCGAACGGAAAAACTCAATTCCCCAACGTCCTCGACGGCGACGTGGACCTGCAGATCAATGCCATCTGGGCATATCTCTCTGTCGGCACCAAGGGAGGCATCCCGGTAGGTCTTGCACCAACGGACGAGTACATCCTGACGCCGGTCGGCGAACCCATCGTATTTCGGACGTTCATCCAGGGTGTCGGCGCCCATTCCATTGCCGTCGGGTATCCCCAACGGACCCACGTCGTTTTCGATGCGTTGCGGGTTCGCATGGCGAAGGCCTGGACTGGTGGCTTTTTGGATGCTCGCGCGGCCTGGTCCGGACGAGCCGGGCAATACGCCAAGATCCTCGGAGAAAACGTGATCGGGTTCCCCGTCGGTCCGCAGTTCGCCAAACTCGAGAACAAAGCGTCGCCGTGGCCGACGTTCGATGCGAAGCTCAAGAACAACCCAAAAGGGTGGGAGTTCCGAGGCTACCGATTGGACAAGGAACGCTATCCGACATTCCGCTATACCTTTGAAGGGGTCGAGATCGAAGAGACCCCACGGAGCGGTTACGACCTTCAGGGGAACTACCTCAAACGGACCCTCCAGATCAAGAGTCCCAAGGCGACCGACACGTTCTATTTCCGCGTCGCGACCGCCGAGAAGATTACGAAGAAGGACAGGCTCTACCAAACCAACAGCGGCGAGAAGTTCCGCGTCAGTGTCGCTCCGATCATTCGCACGATCGACGGCAGACAAGAACTCCTCGTCCCTCTCAAACTTAAAAAGAACACCCCCACCAAGCTGGAGGTCGAAATCCTATGGTAACACTTCATGCGAGACTCCAGACAGGAGACAAGGGACAAGAGGCAAGAGGCAAGAGACAAGAAGCAAGAACACAGAGCCACGAACAGCGAACAACATTCTTCTGTCTCTTGTTACTAGTCTCTTGTCTCTTGTCTCCTTGCCTTTCGCCTGCCTGGGGACAAGGCAAACGACAGCCGACCGAAGCGGATTACTACCAGATGGTCACATTCCCGCTTCCCAAGGAAGTGGTCCTCGAAGTCGGCGGGATGGACTGGCTCGACAAGGCGAAGACGAAGCTCGCCGTCTGCGCACGTCGCGGCGAGGTGTGGTTGGTCCAGAACCCATACGCGAAAGAGCCAGTGCTTGCGACGAGCGAGGACGCCAAGAAAGCCGGGAGTAACGTCGTTCGGTACAAGCGGATGCTCTTTGGTCTCCACGAGCCCCTCGGGCTGTTGGTCCGGCCCGAGGGCATCTTCATGGCCCAACGGAGTGAACTCACTCGCGTCAAGGACAGTAACGGCGATGACCTGATCGACGAAGTCGAGACGTTCTGCAACGACTGGCAAATCAGCGGGAGCTACCACGAGTACGCGTTCGGTCCGAAGGTCGGTCCGAAGGGCGACTTGTGGGTGACACTCAACCGCCCGTTCGGCGGCCAGCCGGAGGGAAAGGCTCTTTGGCGAGGCTGGTGTGTTCGGATCGACAAGAAGGGCAAAATGCACCCCGTGTGTACTGGGCTTCGTTCTCCGGCGGGTCTCGGCGCGAACCACAAGGGGGACATGTTCTACACCGACAACCAGGGCGATTGGGTGGCCGTGTGCAAGCTCGCCCACCTCAAGGAAGGAAGCTACCACGGGAACCCGACCGGGCTGGACACTTGCGGACACCCTTTGGCCAACGTCAAGAGGCCGGAGAAGATCCCCAACGGCTTGCCGATGGCCGAGGCCGCCAAGAAGATCGCGAACCTGCAATTGCCTGCGGTTTGGTTCCCGTACCCGCAGATGGGACGGTCCCACAGTGACGTCCTTTGGGACTCGACCAAGGGCAAGTTCGGTCCCTTCGAGAAGCAAATCTTCGTCGGCGACCAGGCCAACTCGATCGTCGTGCGGTGTTTCCTCGAAAAGGTCGGGGGTGAGTACCAGGGGGCTTGCTTCCCATTTCGGGAGGGGTTTCAGTGTGGCGTGATGCGGATGTGTTGGGGCAAAGACGGCTCGATGTTTTGTGGCCAAACGGCCCGCGGATGGGGTTCGCGGGGGCGAGCCCAATATGGTCTGCAACGTCTCGTCTGGACCGGGAAGGTCCCCTTCGAGATCAAGGAAATGCGTGCCAAGCCGAATGGCTACGAGGTCACGTTCACCAAAGGCATTGATCCCAAGACGGCGGGAAAGATCAGCTCCTATGCCCTGCGGTGTTGGACGTACAACCTCCACAACAACTACGGTTGCAAGCCGAAGGACACCAAGTACCTCAAAGTCACGAAGGTCACCGTGGACGAGGACAACAACTCCGTACGGCTGACGATTCCGAACATGCCGGTCGGGTATGTCCATGAACTTCGGGTCGGCGGAGTCCGTTCGTCCGACGGGTTGCCCGTGTTGCATCCGATAGGGTACTACACGTTCAATCGAAAACCGAAAGGATAAGAATTAGGGAACAGGGAACAGCCACCTGTTTGTCCGCGACCACGAGACGAAGCGCCTCACCACTTCGCCCTCGCGGCTTCGAGCATCGCCGCCTCTTCCTGGCGAGTCGTTTCCCCGCGAGATTCCCCTCGGAGCATGCTCGCGAGTTCGTCGAGCCGTTCGGATTCTTCGAGGCGCTCGATCGTCGTGGTCGTTCGTTTGCCCGTCTTGGTCTTTCGAATGGTCCACTGGTTGCGAGCATAACTCGCGACCTGTGGTAAGTGCGTGACGCAGATGACTTGATGGGTCTGGCCGAGGGCTGCGAGTTTTTCTCCGACGACGTCGCCGAGTCTACCGCCGACGTTCGAATCGATTTCGTCGAAGATCATTGTGCCGACGTGGTCCTGGGCTGCCAGGACGGACTTGAGGGCCAACATCGTTCGCGACATCTCGCCGCCGCTGGCGACCTTTCGCAACGGACGGGCTGGCTCGCCCTTGTTCGCGGCGAGCATCAATTCGAGGTGCTCGAGTCCGTGGGTCGGAACTTCTGCATCTTCGGGATTCTTGGCCAGGTCAACCGGTTCCAAAACGGCTTCGAGACGCGCCTCTTTCATGCCCAAATCGGCCAGATGTTTTTGGACAGCCGAGACGAGCTTCTTGGCAACTTTTTTGCGTTGAACCCGTAATTCCTTTCCGGCCTCTTGCACTTTCTGGAATGCCGCCGCGAGTTGCTCCTCGACGCCTTGTAAGTCCTCCTCGGCCTGTTGCAGGACGGCCTCCTTCTCGTCCAACTCTTTGTGGTACTCGATGAGCGACTCGAGCCCCCAGATGACGAGCGTGATCAGGGCGATCAGGGACAGCGGCTGCAGGAAGGCGAGGGCTCCGAAG
>CAYYUU010000460.1:0-6380 GCA_964474955.1 uncultured Alcaligenaceae bacterium
ACCAACTCCTTCGCGGAGAATAACTTCTTGCCGAAGGGGCCACGACGCTCGGATGTGTCGACCGCAACGGGCAAGTGCAAAGGCTGCCGGAAGATGTGTTTGGAAAATAGGGGATGGGGAATCGGGAATGGGGAATCGGGAATGGGGAATCGGGAATGGGGAATCGGGAATAGAAAGACGAGAGACGAGAGACAAAAAATACGAAAGCGGCAGCTCCTCTGCCGCACTCCAAAAAAAAAAGAATGCCAACGGCACACGGAGTGTGCCTACTACCTTTCTAAAACAAAACAGACGTCTGTATTGAGTTCGCCCTTTTTTCTCCCAAGGGTAGATATTTCCGAGGCCCACAACAAAACCATATCTCTTTCCTTTCCCGGAGGTCGCCGCCCGTGAGGCGCTTGCTACTCCAATACATACTCCCTGGACTCTTCTGTTTGATTCCGGTCTTGGCCGGAATCCTGGTCGTGCTCGCCCTTCGCGGATTGGCACTGGAAGAATACCTCAAGCACCTCTCGACGTCGTACCTGGACTGGCTCATTTTGAGCCTGGGTTTTACGTTGTTCCTGGTCCAGATCGGGCTAACTTGGAAGGGCCTTCGATGGACCGGCACGGGTTTTGACGAAAGCACCGACACGTGGATTAATACGTTGACCCAAGCTGCCGAGTGGTTCCCCATTTTGGGCGTGTTGGGCACGGTGGCGGGTATCCTGGAGACATTCAGTCAAATCGGAGCGAGCGACCAGGCGCTCAGTAGCGATCAGATCATCCGCTCTTATGCACCGGCCATCACGACGACCGGCAGTGGGTTGTACATGGCGTTGCTCAACATCTTGCCGAATTGGATGGTCCAACTCGGACGAAACTTGATCACAACGCTCAGCACGAACCCGGACCGACTCCCTCGCGAGGTGCCTTGATGATCAACCCACCCAGGCGAAATGTCACACGTTTCTTCGTGCCCATCCTCGACGTGATGATTCTGCTATTCTCGATGTTTCTTCTGCTCCCGATCACCCAACGGGCCGCCGAGGCGAGGACCGCTTTGGAGAAGATGTCGTTGCCCGAACTGGTGGCGACGGCCAAAAAGACCCAACAACAAAACGAGAAACTCCAGAAGGCGAATGAGGAACTCAAACTGCGAAATGCGGCTCAAAAAAAACGAATGCAGATGTTGGTGCAGCGAAAAGAGAACCTCGCCAACGCCGTCAACAAGCGTATTGCGGGGCTGATGCGCAATGCCGAAAACTTCCCGATGTACCTCAAGAACGGAAAACTCCCGGTCGTCAAGGCCGAGGTGGATGGGCAACCCAAAGACATCGTCCTCGACATTTTTAGGAATGAAGCGCAGGCCCTGGCCAAAATCGATCGCCTTTCGAAAATGGCCCGCAAGGAAGGAAAAATCCTCAGCTTTATTTTGTTGCACACGAACGAGAAGTCGGGGCCGGCCGGATCGTTTTCCAAGGTCATGCAGTGGTTTCAGGACCGAGATATCGTAGTTTCGTATTTGGAGTGGAGAAACTAGGCAAAGGTCTGACAGTCAACAAAGGTGTTCCGGCTTTTGGGATTGAGACCGTAAGAGAGGTTTGTAACCTGTCCAAGAAAAACACGGACCGGTTACAAACCTCTCTTACGGAAGAGCAAAAAGTGCAAAGCAAGCTCTCTGGAACATCTTGGCGAGAAACGGAATTCCCATCTTGTGTGAAACCTATTCTGTATCATATTCTGCAAGGCGTTGGTCCAAATGTTGCAGATCCCTTCTTGGTGGACCATCTACAAATCATAACGTGGTCTCCAACTTGACATTGTGAGGATGCTACATGAAGGAACCAGTGTTATTTGCATTACTTTGGGGAATGAGCCTGTACCAGTTGTTGTTGTTGGGCGTGAAGATCGTTGCCGCGGTCGTCGCTGGCATCGTCGGCTGGTTTGTCGGCGGGATTCTGGGACAGGTGCTCTATCGCGTCGCGTTCCACAATAAAATGCCGGCCTACGGGCAGCTAATCTCGAAAACTGTCGGGGCTGCTATCCTTGGAGTTCTCGCATTCTTCCTTGTCAACTTTGGATTGGGAGGCGGATTTGGGTTCGGTCCGGGTGGCGGCGGAGCGCCCGATTCTGGCGACGGTACGGTGAAGGTCGCGAAGGGCAAACAAGAGGAAAACGACAACAAAGGCTCCAACGACGGGCCGAAAATGGAGACGAAAGAAACACTCATTGTCGAGATGATCCCTTACGCACGGCACGAGAAAAATCCGCATGGGAAGAAACATTTTTTGATTCGCGGCGACGACACGCTTCGGGACATTCCCGACTTGAAGGAGTATTTGCGGAAAAACAAGGACAAGCAATTCAAGGCCCTCGAATTCCGAGTGTATCAGGATAGCAAACAACCGTTTAGCTGGCAGTCGAACCGATTGCAAGAATTGGCGGCGGATTTTGACCTGAAGTACTCGTATCCTGCGAAGTGGCAAACAGTTCCCCGGCCGTGATTCTTGCTGCGAAGACTCCGTCGGAAACGAGGACAAAGCATGGCTGATGTGTCAGCGAACATTCCAAAGGGGATGCCCAAGGTCGTTCTTTTTGGAAGGGCCAACTCCGGAAAATCGGCGTTACTCGGCGCTCTCGCGAGGGAAGCCGTTCAGCCCAGTTCTGCGCTAAACGGGACGTTGGTGGACAAGTCCGGTCGGCTCGAGCAACTGACCAAGGGCCTCGGGTCGCGAGCGTTTCCGAAGACGGAAGAGGAAATCGTGGCCTATCCCGTGGCCTACCACCCGACGATCGAGTCGGTCCTGGTCAACTACCCGACGATCGAAGTCGTCTTGCTCGACTGCGCTGGGGACAACGCCCAAGAATTACTCACCGACCAAGAAAAGCTCGTCAAAGGCTCTCGGACGACCCAACTCGCCAATGCAGTTCTCGACGCCGACGCTCTGATCCTTGTCCTCGATGGGAATTGCGAAGACGACGAATTGTATCGCAATTTCGAAGAGTTCAACCAGTTCCTATTGTTGATCGGCAAGCACCGAAGCGACCAGAACGAAGTCGCCGGACTCCCCGTCTTTCTGGTGCTCACCAAGAGCGATCAATTCGCCAGTCGGCTGAGCGCCGAGGCCACCGAGAAAGCGGCAGCCTCGAAGAAAGAGGAATCGCTCACGCCCGATGATTGGATCAATGCCCTTGAGGCCCGAAAGAAGGAAATCGAGAGAAAGTTCCGAAAGGCGTTTCGAGCCAACGCAAACGCCTTGAATTCGTTCGGCGAACTCTCTCTGACGGTGTGGGCGACGGCAGCCCAACGGCCCAAGATTGGGGCCCACCAGACGAAGTCGGAATCGTATGGCGTGGCAGAACTGTTCCGCCAGTGTTTCCGGGCCGCTTACGAATTCCACCAGCGACGACGAGAAACCTCCCAGCGTTTGAACTGGATCGTAGGCGGAGCCCTGGCCATGGTGGCCGGGATGTTGTTCTTGGCCGTCATCTTCTTCACCCAACGCGAGAACGTGGAACTGAACAAGCTCCGAAACAATGTCGATACGTTTTTCGCCTCGCGGCCCAACGAACCCGCCGAGAAGGTCTACAAGTACACCGAGGAAGACATCCAACGGCTCAAAAAATTCAAGGATGACCCAGCGTACGAATTGTTGTACCTCGATACGCGCGAGCAGATCCAAACCCGGCTTCGGAAACTCCAGGCTTTCGAGGAATATTACACGGCGTACAAGAAATTCCGCGTCAACAACAAGATGCCCGAGAACGTTTCCTCGTTGGAGCGATTGCAGAAGTTGGAGAATGAACTCGATAAAGTGTTGGCCAAAATTCCGGAGAAGTACGCCGTCGAATGGAGCGGCCTACCTTCCGTGCAGACTCCCAAAGAAATGGCCCAGACCATCAAGACGATCGAATCGAAGGTGCGGGAAACACAGAAGAAATATGTCGAGGCGAAAGAACTCTTGAAAGACGTGGTCAAGATAGTGAACGATCAGGGCGCGAGAGCCGCTCACGACAAAGCCGTGAGGTACAAAAGTCGCCAAGACGAACTCACGAACATAACTCCCAACGACCTAGTCTGGAACAGTACGGTCAGTTGGTCCGTAATCCTTAATTTCCAGGAAGTCCAAAACGCCAAGGATAGCCTGGAAACGTACAAAAAACAGAAGGGCGTCATCGACAGCCTAAACGCCGCACTCCGCGCCTCCTGAGTCCCCGGTTTCGCCCCCGACAGTTTTGCCAATCGTTTCGCTTGGAAAAACATCCCTTGACGCGAACAACTTGGATGTCTTGAAAGATGACCGCGAGTCCTGTGTTCGCGTGAGTTCCCTTGTCATGTTTCCGACCAATCGGCAGCCTACAATCGACCTCGGTTGGAAGGATATCGAATGTTTACCGTCACTCGCGAAATTCACTTTTGCTATGGGCATCGCTTGCTTGGCCATCCGGGCAAGTGTCGGCACTTGCACGGCCATAACGGTCGCGCCGTCGTGACGGTGACGGCGCCGGAACTCGACGAACTCGGGATGGTCGTTGACTTTGGCGACCTCAAGAAAACCATACGCCAGTGGATCGACGACAATCTCGACCACAAACTTTTGTTGAGCCAGGATGATCCGCTATTGCCGGTGCTGACGCAACACGACGAACCCGTCTTTGTCATGGAAACGAGCCCGACGGCCGAGAACATAGCCAAGCTCATATACGACAAGGCGCGAGAACTCGGACTCGGTGTCGTCGAGGTTGTGTTGTGGGAGACGGCGGATTGTTGTGCGTCGTATCGGCCGGAATAGCGAACAGGGACCGGAAAGACCAGAGTCAAGAGACAAGATCAAAAATATCTCAGATCCAATTCATCTGTGAGAATCTGTGTCGTCCGTGACTGTTCCTTTTTTCCTTTTCGTCCTTCGCACCTTTGTGTGAGGTTCTGTCTGTCTCTTGACTCTTGTCTCTGGTCTTTTCCGGTCCGTATGTGGATTAGACCGAGAACGATTGATCTCCACCCACAGCGCGGAAGCGATCCCGAGTGTCGATCGCGCGTTGGACGTAGGCGTCATCTTGCCGTCCGCCGTAGAGTGTGTCGACGGCGAAGTCCTCCACGAGGCTGGAAGCGTTAGTGAGCAAGCTTAAAGTACTGCTCCCGGCCCACAAAGCCAACTCGGCTTGGTACTGGGCGAAGACCAACGTAGCTCCTCCGCCGATGAGGATGTTGTCCCCTCCGCCGCCGAGCAATCGATCCCGACCATCGCCGCCGAGCAACACGTCGTTGCCGTTACCACCCTCCAGGTAATCGCTCCCATCTTCGCCGTGAAGCACGTCATTGCCCTGGCCGCCATAGATCTTGTCGTTGCCCGGACCGCCGAACACTTCTACATCGACCGGTCCTGGGGTCGTGATGTAGTCATTCCCAGTGAGACCGAACACGACGACGTGGCCACCGGTGCCCACGAGGTTGAACCTCGATCCACTGCCATCGGGATTGGGGATCGTGACGAACCCAATCGAAACAATGACGGCACTCGGTGAGGTCGTCTTCACAGTGATCCGATCGTTCCCGTCGAACGTCCCGAGGACGATCAAGTTGCCCGTGTTCGGATCGATGTAGGCGTAGTTATCACGGACGATCAATAGGCCTACGTTCGGATCGTCGGGGAAGTGGCTCAAGAAGTCAACCTCAAGGGTGTCCAAGTCGGCCAGGGACATCTGAGCACCCGTCTGGAACCCGTTTCCGCCACCCAGGTCGAACTCGACGTCCGTCGCATTGAGCAAGTCCGGGCCACGATGGGCTTCGTTCTCCAGGCGAATGAAGTCGTCGGTTTGTCCCTGGAAGCGGGTGTTGCTCAACGTCAAGTTGGCGATCTGGGAGTTCAGCCCGCTGACGACGAGTCCGTCCGTTCCACCGAAGATGTCGTTGCCCATCTGGATGTCGACTGTCCCGTCCATGATCACGAGGACACCAATTGTGTTGTCGATGATGGAGTTTCCGGCCAGGGTGACCGTCCCACCTTGGATCTCGACGCCAATGTCGGCGTTGGAGATCGTGGCACCGGAGATAACGCTTGGGTTGGTATTGACGGCCAACACATTCTGAAGGCTGTTGTTGTCAAGCAAAGTTCCGTTGATGGAGAACATCCCACCGTCGGACAGGACTCCACCGCCACCATCGTCATTGCCGAGAGTGGCGTTGTTGACGACATTGTTGGAGATCGAACCTCCAGTAATGTTGAGTATCCCACCGTTGTTGAACACTCCACCACCACCCTGAGCGTCTGTCCCAGCGTTCGTGGCGTTGGCGGTGTTATCGAGGATCAGAGTCCCGTTAATGGTCATGATCCCAGAGCCGTTCCAAAGGCCACCACCCTCTTCACCAGCGACGTTGTTCTGGAACGTCCCTCCGA
>CAYYUU010000461.1:0-6379 GCA_964474955.1 uncultured Alcaligenaceae bacterium
AAGCCATCTCACCTTGGATTGCCTCACTTCCCCTGCTTGTGACTCCCGTCGGAAGAAATCCACCTCCCACTTCTCTCCGATTCAAGCGATAATAAACACACAAAAGTCTTACACCACTGTATGCCGATACACTATGGAGGGTGCATTGGGTTGCGCCAAACGTTATAACCGGTGCGATACGCGCACCCAAAAACGGACGAAACAATGGACGTTCACGAATCCGCACAAACGACGAATTCCGAAGCTTCAAGTTCGACTGCAGAAACGCAAACTACGTTTCGAATCCTGGGAGTCGATCCCGGACTCCGCCTCACCGGGTACGCCGTCATCGAGCAATGCGACAACAAACCGCTCGTGCGCGAAGCCGGAATCATCCGCAGCGCCGACGGAAGATCGACTGCTGACATGGCGGAACGTCTCAAAAGCCTATACACTAGTTTAGTGGAAATTGTCCAACAATTTTCGCCGAGTGTGATGGCCGTGGAGCAACTTTATTCGCATTATGAGCATCCACGAACCGCCATCCTCATGGGACACGCGAGGGGAGTTCTCTTGCTCGCGGGTGCCCAACACAACGTTCCGATCGTGAGCTATGCCGCGACTCGGATCAAAAAGACAATCACCGGCAACGGGCGGGCCTCGAAAGAACAAGTGCAACTGACGATTCAAAGAGAGCTGCATCTCGCGAAGGTGCCCGAGCCGCCCGACGTTGCGGACGCTCTGGCCGCGGCCCTTTGCCAGTTTTATGAGCAGAACATCCACGCTTGAGGAAGCGGCACATGATTACGAAGATCACGGGTAGGCTCGTCCGAGTCCTCGTCGAAGAAGCTCGAATCCAGGTCGGCGGATTCGAATACCAGGTCCTCATTCCGGAGTTCGTGCGTCGGCGAATCCAGACACAAACCGGCCAGGAAATCACCCTGGAAACGATGGAATATCTCGAAGGCAATCCCATGCAAGGGCGCGTCGTGCCTCGGCTAATCGGTTTCTTGCACGAAGACGAATTACAGTTCTTCGACTTGTTTTGCTCGGTCGATCGGGTGGGAATTCGCAAGGCACTCAAGGCACTCGACCAACCAATTGCGGACGTCGCCTCAGCCATACAACGCGAAGACGCGAAGTGGCTCACGATGATGCAAGGGATCGGAGCGAGTACCGCCGACCACATCATCGCCAAGCTCAAGAAGAAAGTGACGCGGTTCGCCGTTGCTGCCCGCCCGAACGCGAATGGCGAAAGCCAAGCTCCCATCGACGGGGAAATCTTCGACCTCGCATACCAGGCGATGCTTGGACTCGGTCACACACCCATCGATGCCCGAAACCAACTCGACCGGGCGTTGCTGAGTGGGAAGAAATTCACCGACGTGAACCAGCTCCTCCAAGAAATCTACAGCAAACAAGATGAGGAAAAGGCGGCAACTTAAAGAAGGGAACAGGAAATAGAAAGATAAAGCTCCTCTTCCATGGTGCCCGCACACCTCCAAAGGAACCACACATCATGTCTCGCGAACCCATGTTTTCGAACGTCCCAAGCGGTGACGACAAAGCCCGCGACGCTGCCCTTCGTCCCAAGTGGCTCCACGAAGTCATCGGGCAAAAGTCCGTCACCAAGCGGCTCGGTGTCGCCATCAAAGCCTGTAAAAAATTGAAAGAACCCCTTTCGCACGTGCTCTTCGACGGCCCACCCGGACTCGGAAAAACCACCTTTGCGACCGTCCTTCCGAACGAACTCGGGACGACCATCCAGCTCACGAGCGGCCCGGCTTTGACGACGCCGAGAGATTTGATGCCATTCTTGACGAACGCCGAAGAGGGCTCGATCCTCTTCATCGACGAAATCCACCGGCTACCACGGATCGTCGAAGAGTTCATCTATCCGGCGATGGAAGATTTTCGCGTCGACATTGTTCTTGGCGAAGGTCTCAACGCACGCACGCTCTCGCTGGAACTCAAACGGTTCACGCTCATCGGGGCAACGACACGAAGCGGAATGCTTTCGAGTCCGATGCGCGACCGCTTCAAGATGCACGAGCACCTCGACTTTTACACCGTCGAGGAACTCGCCCAAATCGTGACCATCAACGCGCGCAAGCTCAAGACGGAACTCAGCGAAGACGCCGCTCTGGAACTCGCCCAACGAAGTCGCGGAACGCCGCGAATTGCCAACTCACGTTTGTGGTGGACGCGACAATACGCCGCGAGCGAAGCTGACGGAGCGATTACACTCGACGTCGCCCAACAAGCTCTCGAGATGGCCGAAGTCGACACCGAAGGACTCGACAAACAAGATAGGCGTTATCTGGAAGTGTTGATGGATGTCTTTGGCGGCGGACCAACGGGAGTCGAAGCTCTTGCGGCAACGATGAACTTACCGTCCGATACGCTGAGCGACGAAATCGAGCCGTACTTGCTTCGAGGACAATTCATTATCCGCACGCCACGCGGTCGGATGGTCACGGCCAAAGCGTATCGGCACTTCGGCAAAGTGCCACCTGCTGACGATCAGGCCGAGCAAGGAATGTTGTTCGAATAAAGCGATTGCTTTTGTCTTTGCATGTCGCATTTTAGGTGGCTCGGGGACGCGCCACCTAAAATGCGACAGTCGTTCATTCGTCCACCCGAGCGAAAAGCAACTTTCCGCATAACATCAAAACACACCTGTTAATTATCCGGACCCCCAATCTGGTCTCGGAACTTCCTAACTCCCTCCAAGTGAACTGCACGTCCCTTCCGAATGTCGTAAAATGAGTGCTTCTGATCCCTTTGAGGATTTGGGCGAACGGTTCTCGTTGTCCGACGCCTCGCGGGCAAACGCGGACGCGACAAGAGATACTGCACGGAGAGGGAGAAACTCATGAAGGTCTTGGTCATCGGAAATGGCGGGCGCGAACACGCGCTCGTTTGGAAACTCGCCCAATCCCCTTTGGCGGAGACTGTCTTCTGTGCGCCGGGCAATGCCGGCACGGCACAAGACGGAACGAATGTCCCAATCGACCTGCGGGACTTCGACAGCCTCGTGCGGTTCGCCAAGAAAGAAAACATCGACTTAACCGTCGTCGGACCGGAAGCCCCGTTGGCCAAGGGCATTGTCGACCTCTTCCAAAAACACGGCTTGCGAGTGTTTGGCCCGACGAAAGCCGCAGCCCAACTCGAAGCGAGCAAAGTCTTTGCGAAACAGTTGATGCTCGATGCAAACGTCCCGACCGCCGAATTCCGAGTGTTCGACCACTCCGCTCAAGCGAAGGCGTACATCGAAACTCGCGAATACCCTGTCGTCGTCAAGGCCGATGGACTCGCCGCGGGCAAGGGCGTGATCGTGTGCTCGACCCCCGAAGATGCCATCGCCGCGGTCGATCGAATCATGGTTCGTGAAGAGTTTGGCCTGGAAGTCGGGCGGCGAGTTGTCGTGGAAAAACGTCTTCAAGGTGAAGAAGTAAGTTTGTTAGCACTCGTCGGAGGTCGCACGATCATCCCTCTGGAACCCACGCAAGACCACAAACCAATTTTTGACGGCGACGAAGGCCCCAACACCGGCGGCATGGGAGCGTACTGCCCGGCTCCTGTTGCCACGCCGAAGCTCTTGAGCATCGCCGACGCACGCGTCCTCGTCCCCACGGTCCACGCCATGAAACGCCGACGCACGCCCTTCCACGGCGTTCTCTACGCGGGAATCATGGCGACGAACCAGGGGCCGCGTGTCCTCGAATTCAATTGCCGTTTCGGCGACCCCGAGTTGCAACCGCTCGTCATGCGTTTGAAGACCGACCTTCTCCCGCTTCTGCAAGCCATCGCCGAACAACGTCTGGAGGACTGGGAAGGCGAAACACTCGAATGGGATCCGCGACCCGCCGTTTGTGTCGTGATGGCTAGCGGTGGCTATCCCGGCAAATACGAAAAGAACAAGCTCATCTCTGGCTTGGATGTGGTCAGTGGCTGGCCCGACGTGAAAGTCTTCCACGCTGGCACTCGTCTCGATGGGAATTTGGTCTACACCGACGGCGGACGTGTGTTAGGAGTGACCGCCCTTGGTGACACACTCGCGGGGGCGAAGGCTAGGGCGTACGAAGCCGTCAACGAAATTCGTTTTTCCGGCGCGTACTATCGGACGGACATAGCTGATAAAGCCTTAGGCGGAGGGGCAAGTTAGGAGCCTTTTTGGTGCCCCTTTGCTGCGCTTGTCCCACGCTATACATCATCCAAAACCACACCGGACAACCATATTGCTCCCACGCTACGGCGTGCCGAACCAGAACTTGGAAAACGCGATTGACATTTCTTTCGCGTTCAGCGGGTCCTGATGGTCTGCCGTCCGATACAAAAACCAGCCAATCTGACTACAATAGACTTCACGGTCTCCCCCAGCAGGACGCCTACCTTTTTCCGCCCATACGCTTTGTCCGCGGCAACACAGTGACGCACTGTATGTGTTGATCCAAGGCCCGACTGTGAAACGCACGCCTCAATTTTCTTGGCTTCCCCAGAAAAGTCGTAGGAGATATACCTTGTCAAAAATCGTCCTCGGACTCATTGCGAGTCTGCTGTTGCTGTCCCCGGTCTTTGCCGGACAAACCAAAGATGTCAAAGAACAGCCCAACACCCTTGAGAAACAACTTGTGGATGAGGGTATTGCGGCATTAACCAAAGCGGTGATGAAGAACGGCGATCCCACGCGTGGCGCCATCGTCTACTTCAAACGCGAAGTGGCGTGTACTCGCTGTCACCAACCCGGCGTGCAAGGGGCTCCCATCGGGCCGAACCTCATTGAACTCGGCAAGGACACCAAAACAACTCACATCGTCGAATCGGTATTACAGCCTTCGAGAATCATCAAGAAGGGGTACGAAACTCATCGCGTCCTCACCAAAACAGGAAAAGTCCTATTCGGCTTGCGAATCAAGGAGACGCCCAAAGCCCTCGTGCTTCGAGATGGCAACGGCGAGACGATCACTATTGCCACGAGCGACATCCTCAAGCGAGTTACGGACAAGACGTCCTTCATGCCCACCGGACTCGTCAATCAACTCGGGAGCCGACAGGAGTTCCTCGACCTCATCCGCTACCTCAAGGAAATCGCGGTGGGTGGGAGACCTCGCGCTGAAGAACTCCGCCCGTTAGACTCTTTCGTCTCACAAACTCCGTTGCCCGAATACGAGTATAAGCTCGATCACGAAGGACTCATACGTGGGCTGGACCAAAAAAGTTACGAACGTGGCCGAAAGATCTATGAGCAAGTATGTTCGAGTTGCCACGGAACGAAAAATAAAGTCGGGAGTATGCCGACTGCCCTGCGTTTCGCGAACGGAAAGTTCAAGAACGGCAGCGACCCCCATTCCATGTACAAAACCGTCACTCACGGCTATGGGTTGATGATTCCTCAACGTTGGTTAGTCCCCAAGCAAAAATATGATGTCATCCACTATATTCGCGAGAAATTCCTGAAGAAACATAACCCGACCCAATATCAACCAGTCACACCTGAGTATCTGGCATCACTTCCGAAAGGCACAACCGAAGGACCGGAACCCACGAATCTCCAACCGTGGATCAACATGAATTATGGACCCCATCTAACGGCTACCTATGAAATTGGAAATAATCAATCGAACTTAACATACAAAGGAATCGCCGTCCGATTAGATAGTGGACCAGGAGGAGTATCTCGCGGTCGGGCTTGGATGATTTTTGACGAAGACACCATGCGAATGGCCGCGGCGTGGACTGGAAAAGACTTCATAGACTGGCGTTGTATCCACTTCAACGGCCAACACGCCATCCACCCAAAGATAGTCGGTTCCCTACATTTCGCCAATCCACCAACCCCCGGTTGGGCAAATCCCAAGACCGGCGGATTCAAAGATGTGCGGCTCGTCGGACGCGACGGAAGAAAATATGGCCCAATTCCGCGACAATGGGCGCATTACAAAGGCCTCTATCATTATGGTGATAAGGTCATCATTTCCTACACGGTCGACAAAACGAATGTGTTAGAAATGCCAGGCTTGATCTCCACAAAGAATAGCCCTGTTTTCACGCGAACGTTTGAGATAGGTCCCCGAGAACGCAAGTTAACTTTGCAGGTCGCAACCTCATCAAACGCATCTTCGAAACTTGCAAAGATAAAAGTGCAGCGACCCAACAATTCTCGTGCCTCTGGCGTCGTGTTCGGAACCGCCGCGACCCAGAAAAAACCAAATCCAAAGGCCCAAATCAGATTCGACGGCAGTACACAACTTATCGTCGGCAATCCAAAGTCATTCGAAATGCGTGAGAAAGATTACACCCTTTTCGCTCGGATCAAAACCAAGAAAGGTGGAACCATATTCGCCAAAGCGCCAGCGAAAGGAAAGTGGGCCCCATCCGGGAAGACGTTCTTCGTTCG
>CAYYUU010000462.1:0-6377 GCA_964474955.1 uncultured Alcaligenaceae bacterium
AGGACAAGTTTGTAACCTGTCCAAAAAACCAAATGGGCAGGTTACAAACCTGCCCTACGGACAAAATTCCGAAATCTAGGGGCGCCTCTCGGCTCGTCATGCCGAGAGTCGTTGCGTAGAAATTCCTGTAAGGCACCAAATTTTCATCTCAAGGAGTTAGAAAAATGCCACGTTTGAACGTCGTCGAACCCTCCCAAGCCACAGGCGAAGTCAAGAAAATCTATGACAATCTCGAAAAAGCTATGGGCAAAGTCATCAACATCTTCCAAGGGATGGGCAACAGCGAAGCCGCGTTGAACGCCTATCTGAACATGTCGGGTGCGCTGAAGAAAGGCCATCTGTCGCCGGAAGATCGTGAAGTTGTGTATCTCACTGTTAGCCAAAAGAACGGTTGTAATTATTGCCTCGCGGCCCACACCGGGATTGCGAAAAAGGCGGGCATGACGGACGAGCAGGTCATCGCGGTTCGCAAGATGCACCCAGAAAACGAGAAACACCAGGCGCTCGGTAGGTTCGTCCAACGAGTCATGGAGACGAAAGGGTTCGTGGACGATGCCGACTTAAAGGCCGTCCGAGATGCCGGATACAACGACGGCCAAATCGCAGAAACGATCGCCTTCATCGGATTGGCGACCTACTCCAACTACTTCAATCATGTTTTTGGAACGGAACTCGATTTTCCGGAGATTCCCAAAGTGTAGAGCTTGATTCGCCAAGCAACATTGAGACCAGGGAAAATCTCGTTCCCCATTTTCCTTAGGATAAGGAACGCGAAATAAGTTGCCGCCCGGTTTTGTTGTTTTTGCTTTGGGATGCGGCAGCGTAGCTGCCGCTTTTATAGTTTTTGTATCCTCGCTTACGCTTTTTGATGTTGCCTGTACGTTTGACACTGTGGTGGTAGTTCTGAAAAAACTCCTTCGCGTTTGTGTCTCCAACGGACTGTGTTGGAAATATTCAAAGCCCACAAACACCAAAGAAGTCGTCCTTTCTATTGCGAACTGTTCAAGGCTGCCGACGTGACCCGACGCCAGGGGCTGATCTCCAAGGATGCCACGAACTATGGCACCAGCGGTCACTTGACTGCTTACCTCGAAGACGGAAGGTTGATCATTCGGCTGCAGGGGGATTCCACCTACACAGTCGAAGCTCCGGGTCTGTCGGCCAACCAGGGGTACGACGTCCGGTTCTTGTTCGGTTCCAGCGGCATGAAGCTTTGCGTGAACGACACCTTGGTCGATGCGGATGACTACCCCGGCGGCATCGGAATGAACTATGAATCACTCGTGATCGGAGCCAACGCGTGGGCCAGTTCCAACCAGATTGCTTGAAACGGTTGGGCGTCGTGTCGTGTCATCTCCTTGTCATCTCCTTGGAAAATAGAAAGGACGTCTTCGATCAACCAGTACGGCCGTCCGTGGTCGTCGCGGTATTCGGGGATGGGCCAGGTGCGTAACGTCGAAACGTCCAGTCCGTGGTCGGCCAGGTCGGCGAGCGTCAGAATGTCTTTGAGATGTGGCATGAGTCGTGTCCCTCCTCGGGGTCCCATGAGTCACGAGCAAGTCGACACCGGTTGTCCAACTCACGAAATTTTTTGGCGGAAACGCACACACATCGATTCGGATTTCGCGAGCGACGGCAGCCAACGATTCCAACGAATCGATACGTCGCCCAAGGACAACAACAAGGGTTGGTGGCCGAGCGGTGGTGCGGGCTATTGGTTTACTGAACCGGTCATGATTTATCTCCGAATCCAGTGGGACAGAAAATGACATGTCGGGGCGATGCTCGTGAGCCGTTACGATCGTTCACGACGAATCACCGTCACTAGGAATATAGTGGTGAGCTTGATTTGAATTTTGGGAATTTCGAATTTTTTCGAGGTTTCTTGGGCGAATGTTTGCGCCGGACCGCAAAAACGCTAGAAAAGACGTGTCGAACGTGGAAAAAAAGTAGTCTTGGCGTGGGATTTCGTGGAACACTCCCGAGGTCCGCGAAAAGTACCTTTGGGAGTGAGTGACTGTTGATCAGGGTTTCTTTACCCGCCAACGACGTTTCACCCTCATCGGAGGAGCGCAGTCTCCGCGAAGAATTCCACCACCGGACGCTCTTTTGCCGTCAGACCGCGAGAGAGTGAACGCAACTAGAAGAGCAACGCACTCAACCCTGAGACGAAAATTGAAAGAGACAAAAGAACCACCGAATCGGAACCTTGTATCAACAAGTTCTCATTCTACGAAGCCCAATCGCCCCTACCCGACCACCACGGCGAAGATCTCAAAATCGGACCTCGATTCGTCTCAGACGGACAGCCATATACCCAGAACCGTCCAACGTAATTCGACTCAGACTCGACAAGCAGCTGGTCCCCATAAACTGTGACGTCGTATTGTCCCCGCTGGACGTCATTGAGTCGCTCGATCTCGGTGTAGTACATTGGATCGAGATCGAGCGAATAGTGACCCCGAAGCAGTCCGGCTGCCGTCCCACGGATAGAGTTCTCCCGTCGGCGTGATGAAGTACCAGATGCCTCCGAACCTTGGAGCCAGCGCTCGTTCAGCCCACCATAGTTCAGGTCACCGTTGTTCTTTAATCCCAACGTATGTTCGAGATGCCAGGTTAGGGTGCCCGCCACGTCGAACGTGTACTCCCCCGCCATCGCCACTAGATCAACAACGACCCGGTCTTGGTTGTAAGCCCCGGTCATGTCGTCGAGCACCTCGTCGAGGGTGACCATTTCGACGGTAAACGACACCTTCTCTTAGACAGCAGGTTGTATGGATAGAAGGCGCGTACGACGAAGGACATAGGTACAGACACCCTCAACCGGGCCGTGGGAGAAGCATTGCAGCAGGCCAACGGTAATAAAGTCAACGCGGCGAAACTTCTGGGAGTCAGTCGGTGAGCGCTGTATTGATTGACCGAGAAATAACAGCTGGAGTCCGAGTAAGTCACGCCGCCGAAAAGACATTCTCGACTGTTCGACCAGCGTCATCTCACGGGACAGGTTTGGGACAATAGAGGAATTCGAAGAGTGTCACCTTTCGCTCCGCGAAAGAGAGCATCGTTGTTGGCACTTTTTCGTGTCGCGTGGCATACTGGAAGCGAAAGCATGTTCTCTACCGTACATCTCAAACGCGACTCTTATCTCTCGAGTGGATGGCATTCCGGCATCACTTGTGGTCCATACACCTCGGTACCGACCGACACCTGTGAATTTCACACCCGCGAGACGTACGCCATACGTCTTGAGCAACCGGATGACGACCTTCGCACATAGAACGGTTCACGCATGGGTTGGGAACAGCAAGAGGTTCAGTTTTCGGTGGCACGTCACCAACGACACGACGCTCTTCGACTACGACACATATTTATAACTGTTTAACCAAGCACCGGAATGCCACTGAAGCGAACAGCGCACGTTGTGCGAAGGGCGAAACATGGCTTCAAACTTTATCGGTTCTCTCCACAGGAAACAGCGCTTTGTCCAACCGATGCAGTAGCTTGCGAAGTCTGGGCAGTTGCTCGTGGGTCGTTTTCTTGCCGACGTCGGCGGCTTCCACCGCGCGGGTGAAATCGGCCATGTCGAACGTGCTCACGTCCGGTTGGATGACGACATCAGCCGGTCCCGCCCCGATGGCCGTCATGTTGTGGCTCAGAACGGTATACGTCCGCAGCACGGTCTCCAGGATGGACGGTAGTTTGGCCTTCTTTGCAGGCGTGTCTGGCTTGATGTTGCCGACCCTCGCCTCGATCTTGGCGAGTACATCGACTGCAATAACGAAGTTGCACCCCTTGGAGACCAGGACATCGGCCGGCACGTTGTTGAGAAATCCGCCGTCGATCAGTGCCTGACCGTCGTGGCACAGGGGACTCGACAGCACCGGCAAGTTGATGCTCTCGAGGATGGCCTGGACGGCGTCTCCAGAATGGCGGACCATGGCCTTGCCGCTGACCAGGTCGACCGTCACCGAGGAACAAGGAATCGGCAGTTGTTCCAGGTTCCAGTCTTCGAGATACTTTCGCAACATCGGATCGAACCGTCCGCGACGGTAAGCGTGCATCAAGTACCAGTAACCGCCGTGGGGTAACCATCGAAAGAACCAGGACGGCTTGAGGTCTTTGGTGAACTGTCCGGCCAGGTAATCCGCGTCCATCCCGGAAGCATAAAGAATGCCCGTCATGGCCCCTGCGCTGGTCCCGGCAATCATGTCGATGACGATGCCATTCTCTTCCAACATCTTGAGAACACCAAGGTGGGCCATTCCGCGAGCAGCTCCGCCACCCAACGCCAGGCCGACCTGAACCCCACGGAGAAAATGAATCAGCCGTTCCAAGCCGTTGGTCACGGTCAGCCCGATGTGGGCTCTCGCGGGAACGTTCGTGAGGATAAATTCCCGGGCCGCCAGCCTGTGGATTTCGGCCAGAGCCGGCGCTACGTGCTTGTCGTTTAGAAACCAGACGAGAGAGATTTTATCAAGATAGGCTGGTGCCCAGGATTCCAACGTCGTCAAGTGCTCGACGGCAGACGGACTGTCTTCGGCAGACGTACACCAAAGGACGTGCTCGCTGCTCTCGAGCAGCCGTGTGGCGACGTCCTTGGAGACGTCGGCCGCGACATCGAAAATGACGCGATTACAGTCTTGCCAGTCGGCCAGCTGATTGCGCACTTGTTCGGGAGAGAGAAAATTATCGCCTTCCCGCAAAGCCCGGAATGGGACACCGGCGGGCAGACGAATGTCCGGGTGATCGCTGAACAAACACGGCTTTTCTCCCAGGCCACTCAGGCGGTCAATCAATCGTTGGACCACGTCCCGACTCATCGGGGACTCATGGAAAACGGCAAGGACGTTGGTCTTTCGGGCTGGCTGGTCTCCCAGGAAGGCGGTGCGAAGGCTGCCGGCCAGATTTTCATTCCACCGCCTCCGGAGGTCCGGGTGTTTTCGGGTCAGTTCCAAACCTACCTCATAGTTGAGCCGAATCAGCGTTGACGGTTCCACGGCAATGACGCGAAGGGGCACCGGGTCGGACAGGGCAGCGCTCACCAGACCGACCTGCTCGCCGCGGTGGGTAAAGCGAAACAGAGTTTCCGTGCCATCTTCGTCGACGACAACGGTTTTGAGTCGGCCACGAGCAAGAAAGCCTACTTCAGTGAACGGCTCGTTGGTCTCGTGGACGCATTCGCCCGTGTCCAACGAAACTATCTCCACTTGTTCCGCGACATCCGCAAGAATCTCTTCGTTCAGACCTCGGAAGTAGTCATGCACCTTCAACATAGAAAGAATGTCTTCTGGCATTCGGAATTCTCGCTTTTGGAATATGGGCGGACGGATGAGCAACGTGACGCTTCACTTCGTTTGGAATTTGCGCAAGCGCATGAATCAAGAAGAATCGCATTTGTGCCCTTTCCGAGAGTGTAATCTTTCGCTCCGAAAAAAACTCATGTCTTATGAATTTTGACGACCAAAATCGGCAACAATGAAGTTCTCTTCTACAAGCCTGAAGCGCAAGCGAAGGTGTTTCTTGTCCTTCGATCGGGCTTCAGGCTTGTATCAAATCCGCACGTTACCGATTTTGGCCGTCTAAACTCATTAGCGCCCTTGTCTCAAATCGCATTCGAGGTTGAAATTTGGAGCACAATCAATGGTGGAAGTCGTGGCCAAGGAAAGGAGATTGCCGAGGGTGAGACTCGGACCCACACCATCGAGACCCCCAATTCGACGTCGTTGCAATACGACGCCAATAACGAACAGATGGCAGGAAACAACTTTGGGACAATGGGACGGGGAAACATGTGGTGGCCGCAGGGCGTTCGCACGCCCGATGCTTTTCCCAAGAGCGGCGCCACACTTTTCGGATACGCAGAAGAATTCGTAATGCCTCACAGGAGGTCGTGACGGTATACGGCTCCCATCAACGACAGGAGGCGATTTTTCCATGCTCTGCAATAGACAACAATTGAACATTTCGAATCGCCCTCCGTGCTGAAAAACTGCTAATGGGCGAGCAGGACAACCGCGACCGAGGACGCTTGTCAAAGCCTTTTCAGAAGACAGACGCCCCAACGAGTCGTGCCTAGAGGTCAATGTTTAGAAGCTATGGCAAATTGAAGAGCACAGTGCTCAGAGGCAAGATCACACTCGAAAGAAAGGAGTCGGTTCCTGCGCCAAAATCGACAAAAAGGGCTGCGAGGATATCGCTATCCAAGAACAAACTGTCGTCTCCGGCTCCCAACGAGAATCGGGTTCTTGCCAGCGAAAGGTTGGCCGTCGGGTCGATAAAGACGGTATCGAGGCCGGAACCACCCTGATAAAGGAAACTCCGTCCACTCGAACTTCCACCAAAGGCGAAAGTATTGTCACCATTACCTGCGTTGACGT
>CAYYUU010000463.1:0-6357 GCA_964474955.1 uncultured Alcaligenaceae bacterium
AAAACCGATGCCTCAAGTCGATGTTAGAGCGGGAGAAGTCCACGAAGGTTCGCAAGATGGGGGTGATGTTGAAAGTCGTCCTTGCCGACGCCGACCCGAACTTCCACCAACAAGACACGACGGCGTTAGGACAATTTCCGTTTAACCAGGCCGAACTCAACAAGTACGACGTGGTGATCTTCGGGGACGTCGATCCGAAATCCGGTAAGCTCAGCACGAAGAACCTGACACATTTGGCGAGTTTCGTCCGAGATCATGGTGGGGGCTTGTTGATGATTGCCGGAAGTAACTTTAGTCCCCACGCATACAAGAACACGCCACTCGCGGACGTCTTGCCGGTGACGCCGGAAAAAGACAGGACGCCGATCGAACCGTCCGAGCGCAAGGTTGGGTATCGCCTCGACCTCACGACGAACGGTCGATTGCATCCGATCTTCCGGTTCTCGGCGAACAACTTGGAGAACGCGAAGATCATCCAAAACCTCCAGCCAATGTACTGGTGGGCTCGGAACTACCGCGTGAAGCCACTGGCCGAAGTTTTGGCGACGCATCCCACCGAAGAAGGGCTGGGCAAAGCGAGGCGAGGTGGGACGACCAAACAGCCGCTTGTCGTTCAACACTTCGTCGGGTCGGGCCGCTGTATGTTCTTCGGATTCGACGGGACGTGGCGTTGGCGGTATCGGACGGACGAAAAACGCTACAACCAGTTTTGGATTCAGACGATTCGATATTTATCTCGCCAACGAGTGAGTCGAACGGAACTCCGACTCGATCGCCAAACGACGTATCGGCAAGGGGAACCCATCAAGCTCATGGTTCGGTTCCCGGACAACCCACCGCCGGAACTGACCAAACAGCTTCGCAACGGACCGGTGAAGGTCGTGGCCGAACACCGCCCCGTCGGCAAGGACGGCAAGCCGGGCGAAGTCGAAGTGCAGACCCTCACGCTCGGCAAGGTGAAGGGGAGCTTTGGGACGTATCGCGGCGTTTTGTCGCAAACCCGTGAAGGAAAATATCGCTTTTGGCTCCGAACGCCGGACGTTTCGGGCTATCAGCCCAACGGCCAAAAACCCAGCGCCGAAGCCATCGTCGCTCTGCCTGCCGGAGAACTCGACCAACTGCGAATGGACCGAGGGGAGATGACCAAGGCGGCCACCGCGACGGGAGGCGAATTCTTTACGCTCGCCGACGCCGACGAGTTGATCGACCGCCTTCCGTCGGGCTTCCGAGTTTCTTTGAACGCGCCGGGTCCGCCGCATAGAATTTGGAATCACTGGATGTTTTTCCTGTTGATCGTGATGTTGTTCACGGCGGAGTGGCTTCTTCGAAAGCGAAAACACTTGTTGTGATCGGAAAGGACGAGCGATTTTCCCTCATAGATCGTCTCTATTTACGAGGGGCGTCTTTGGACTTTGGAATATGGTTTCGACAAGCCCGAAGTGCGAGTGAAGGCCCAAGAAACTCTTTCGCTGGCGCCTCAGGCTCGTGAGGAAAAACAAAATCCAAAATACGGACACGCCTCACCCGACTGTTTGAAAATTCCTGGCAGACTCGTGCGGCCACGGAACACTGATAAACGAAAACGGTTTCGACCCGAATTCGACATAAGGCAAGAACCCACATGAATCCTCTGCAAGCACGCCTTTCTACCGTCCGCCGAAAGTTGAAGCTCGTCACCCTCGCTCGCGGGATGAGCGTGCTCTTGTTGGTCCTTTTTGGGTCCTTGGTGTTGGCAGGAGTGCTCGACTGGTTCATGCACTTGCCTGCATTGATCCGGGCGTTGTTGTTGGTCCTCTCCGTCGGTGGATCGCTCGTGGCCGGGTTTTACTTCCTCGAGCCGCTGACCCGTCCGATCGACGACCTCGCGTTGGCTCTCAAGGTCGAAGAGAAGTATCCAATCCTGAACGACTCGTTGGCGAGCACGATTCAGTTTTTGACCCAACCTGATGACGCTGCGGGGGCGGGCTCTCCGACGCTCCGACGAGAGGCAGTTCAACGGAGCCTTCGGCTTTCCCAGAGTTGTGACTTTTCCGCCATCGTCGACACTCGCGGTTACGTTTGGAGTGGCTTCTCGGCGCTGGGTTTGGTGCTCGTGATCGGACTCATGACTCTCCTGCACCCGAGCACGATCGGGGCCGGTGCCCTTCGCTTGCTCCACCCGTTTGGAAATCACGAGTGGCCGCGACAAACGTACCTCCAAATCGAATTCCCCAGTAAGATCGCGACCGGACAGATGTTTACGATCCGCGGAACGATTCGCGGGGAACTCCCGCGGACCGTCAAGATTCGATTCCGAGGTCTGCAAAAGGTCGAACAGGAACGGGTCGTCACGGTCGAAAAGGACGAAGAGAAACGTTCCGGGACGTTCAAAACGAATGTTTCAATGGAGAACCAACACGAGGGATTCGAATTTTGGGTCGAAGCCAACGACGATCGGTCACCCCGTCAGGAAGGGCAGTGGCATAGCGTCTGGGTCGGACCGCCGCCTCGGTTGGTCTATCGCGATGGCAAGCCGCCGCCGCAGTTGACGCTCTACCATCCGGCTTACACGGGCTGGCCGAGTCCGGAGATTCTTCCGCCCGCCGATGGTCGTGTGAAGGGCGTTCCCGGAACGTGGGTCCACTACCGAGCTGCCACGGACGTCCCGATCAAGAGGGCGTGGGTGACGTTCGTGCCGGGCGTCGAACAGACCAAGGGCATTGCCTTGGCCCAAACGGCTGCTTGCCTGCAACCTTCGCCGTTCGTCACGCTTACGGTCGTCGGCGGCTTGCAATCGACCCTGCAAAAAGTCGATGGCGTCATCGAGGGGGATACTCCCGAAGGCGGCAGCAACTTCTACGTCAAGTTTCGCCCGTGGGTCGGGGGCAGTTACGTCCTACACATCGAAGACGAGCGAGGGTTGAAGAACAAATACGACTACGAATTGCGGATCGAAGGTGATCGCGAACCGCGAGTGCGAATCGCTCATCCCTCGCGAAACCGGACACTGCCGCCGAACGGTTCGTTGTCGCTCAAACTCTTCGCCTCCGACGCGGAGTTTGGCGTCCGAAAGGTCTACCTGGAGTACAGGCGAAAAGACAAGGACGACAATTACATCGACCGGGAACCCCAGAAGGTCCCGTTGTATCTCGGCAAACGAACGCCGGGGCAAAAAGACGTCAAGGTCGAACGCCGCTGGTCGATCGCGGGGCTCGCGAAGGAAAATCAGACGCTCGTGGTCCAGGCGTGTGCCGAAGACTTCAACGACGTCGTTTCGTTCCCGAGTGTCGGACGAAGCCAGCGGATCATCCACATCCGCATCGCGACGCAAGACGAAATCGACGGGGAGATCGACCGCCGCCAACGTGAGCTATTCGAAGAACTCAAACAAGTCTCCGACACCCAACGGGAGATTCGCGACAACGTCGAGGAACTCCAAAAAGAGATCGAGAAACACAAGAAGGTCGACGAAAAACAGGTCCGCAAACTGGTCGAACAAGAACAAGCGCAAAAGGCCATCCAGGAACGCGTCGGGATGGATAAGGACCTTGGCATTCGCAAGAAAGTTGGAGAACTCAAACGCTTGCTCCAGGACAGCAACAAGGAATCGTCGACCGTCTCCGACCGCCTCGACATCATCGAGCAGCAACTGGAGAAACTCTCGAACGAGAACCTTCGTAAGCTGCCATCGGATTTGACCACCTTGCGACAAAAAATCAGCGACGCCCAGCGCAAGGACAAGGCCGTCGATCCGAAGACGAAACAAGACATCAAAAAGGCCCTAAAGCAGCAAAAAGAATCGCAAGAGAAACTCGAAGATATTCTGAAATTCTTGGGCCGGTGGGCCACCCTGCAAGACCTCCGTGGGGAATTGCGAAACATCAAGAGCGACCAACAAAAGCTCCAGGAAGACACGGCCAAGCTCGGCCAACAATTCCGCCGCGCCGACCCCGAGAACCAGGCCGAGTTGCGTCGCCTTGCCGCCGAACAAGACCGCCTCGCCCAGCGCCTACGCGACTCGATCAAGAAGATGAAGAAGGTCGCGGACGAGAGAGAAAAGAAGTTCGAGAAGAAGAAAAATACCCAAAAGAATCCCACCGCCGAGAAGGAAGATCCGGTCGCGAAGAAACTCCGCAAGGCCGAGCAAATCGGCAAGGATACGAATCTTCCGGACGAACTCGCGACGATCAAGAAACGGCTCGAGTCGGAACAAGTCAGCCATTCCGCGAGCGAACAAAGAAAAGCCCTCAAGGAAATTCAGAAAATGATTCAGGCCCTTGAGGAAAATCCGGTCGAGGAGATCAATCGGAAAATCAAACAGACGAAGCAGGCCCAAGACGACATCGAGGACTTGACAAAACGGCTGAACAAAGTGACCAAGAAGGTCAACGAAAAAACGAAGGATATTCGCCAGAAGGATCAAAAGCTCCAGAAGGAACGCGACGAGTTGAACAAAAAACTCAAAAAACTCAAAAAACTCAACAGCCCCGAAGAACGCAAAAGACTCAAGGAAGAGAACAAACGACTGGAAAAGCAAAAGGAGCGACTCGAAAAGCAACGCCAGGAGCTGAAAAAACAGGTCGAGGAGTTGAAAAAACTTCAAGAACCGGAGAACCGAAAGAAGTTCATGGAGAAGGTCCAGAAGGAACAAAAACAACTCCAGGAAAAGCAGAAAAAGTTGAAGGAGAAGACCGACGAGTTGAACAAAAAACTCCAGAAGGCCAAGAAGGCCGAAGATCCGACGAAGCGTAAACGCGAAGTCGAGAAGCTGGAGGACCTCAAGAAGAAAGTTGGGCAGGAAAAGAAAAAGCTCGAAGACGACGTCGACGAGTTGAACAAGAAACTCGACAAGGCCAAGAAGGCCGAAGATCCGATGAAACGCCGCAAGGAACTTGAGAAACTCGAAGATCTGAACCAAAAGGCCAAGCAAGAACAACAACAGATCAAAAAACAACAAGAGGAGTTGAACAAGAAACTCGGCGACCCGCAGAAACGCCAAGAAGAAATCGAGGACCTTAACAAGAAGAAGGAAAAACTGGAAAAGCAGGTCAAGAAACTCGAAGAGGAACGAAAGCGGGTGTTGAACGAACTCCGCGACGAACAACAGAAGATGGAAAAGTTGGCGAAGGAGGCCAGGGAGAAGGCCAAGAAGCTCGAATTCATCGACGGCAAGGCCGGACAACAACTCGAGAACGTTGCCAAGAATGCCGAGAATGCCGCCGAGAAAATGAAGAAGGGTGAGGATCCAAACGAGGACCAAAAGAAGGCCAAGAAGGAACTGAAGAAAGCCAAGAAGGAACTCGAGGAAGCCCAAAGGTTGGCCAAACGGAAACTCGCCAGAGAACAACTCCTGAAGGTCGCCACGCAAATCGAGGGATTGAAAAAGCGACAAGACCGCTTTCTGGATGAGGTCAAACGCCTGCACAAAACGGCCATGCCGCCGGACAATGTTGGTTGGAGCCGCCCCCTTCTCGAATCGTTGGTCGGTTTGAAAGGGCCGCAAGAAGCACTCGGCAAGGAAACGAGAGAGTTGTCTGGAAAACTGCCAAATGCCGCGAAGGTCTTCCAGTTCATCCTGGAAAAGGCCGGGGACAACATGACCAAGGCGGGAGAGTTGATCGACAAAAGGCGCATACACATTACGGAGATGAAGAAAGCGGCAAACGCCAAGCGAAGAAGGATAGTCGAGAAGGCCCAACAGGAAGCAAGAGACCAAGGGCTGCCGGTCGCCGGCGTGGAAGAGAAGATTCCAACAATTCCTTATCCGGACCCGAACGTGAAGTCCCAACTCGAGTTCGAACAGAAAGCCCAAGATCGTATCGTCCGATATCAGGAGCGGGCCTCGGACCGACTCCAACGACTGCTCGATGCCGTCAAGCAGCAGGTCGCCCAAATGAAAAAAGAGGACGAGCAGAAGAAAAAAGAAAAACAACAGAAACAGAAAAAGCCCAACGACAAAGACAAGAAAAAGGAGAAGAAGGGACTGACGGCGCGAGATGGTATTCCGCCAACGGCGCAAATTAAGGCTTTGCGGCTGGAAGTCGAAGACATCCTCCAACGCACCGAAAAGTTCCACAAGGCCCACCCGGACCAGAACAAGTTGAATCCGGAAGATCAGGCCGAGATCAATGAACTCATCGCGGATCAACAAGCTGCGTATCGAATGTTCCGAGAGATGGTGCCCGAAACAAACATGGCCGGGCCCAAGATAGAATGATTCGGATCGTACGACAAACATACGGGTAGGCGACATTTATCGTTGTCCGGATGTTGTTTTGGAATGCGAGCCTGACTACTCCGAGAAACAAAGACAAAAGGTCACAGCACACTCCGTGTGCCTACTACTTTGGTCACGGCACACGGAGTGTGCCTACTACT
>CAYYUU010000464.1:0-6353 GCA_964474955.1 uncultured Alcaligenaceae bacterium
CGACTACCAAGCGAGCAACCATGTTGCGTAATCTTGAAGAGAAGTATTCTGCTTCAGTTTAGCCTTGAAGCGGGTCGTTGATAAGAAACGGACAGATACCAATTTCGCGTTCCAAGTCCCAATATTGCATCAACTTGCGCTTGACCACTTGCGCCGGACGGGGATAATTTATCGAAACGAATAAGAACCTGCCCTCCCGAAGCGTTTCTCACGATCCAAACTCCTCACCCCAAAGTTCCCATGAACCACACTCACAAACTCCGTACCTTCTGTCTGCTCGTCGCTTGTTTGCTATGTCCACTTGCCTCCGCGCAAACCATTGAAGGTTGGCGAACGGACGGTTCGGGCCAATATCCGAAGGCCAATCCTCCGACCACATGGTCGAAGACAAAGAACATCGCTTGGGCAACGGAGTTGCCGCCGAGTAACTCTCTGCCGGTGTTCATTGGCAACCGAATCGTCGTTTGTGCAGAGCCGACAAAGGTGTTCTGTCTCGATGCCAAAAGTGGGAAAATCCTCTGGCAAAAAGATCAGGGGTACGAGCAAGTCGCGTCCCCCGAGGAGTGGGCTAAAGTCCAAAACGAAATTGCCAAAGTTGAGGAACTGGAACAGCAGGCGAACCGAGCGCGGAAGGAAGCTCGAAAGTTACAGAAAAAATTTGGAGACAACCCACCCAAAGAAGTCCAAGCTCAAATCGCCGAACTCGAAAAAAGACAAGAGAAGCTCAAGGCCAAGATCGCAACCATGCCGTTGGCCGCAAAGTGGAGCATGCCGCGAACGCACCGCGGGTTGAACGGCTACTCCACACCGACCCCGGTCACCGACGGCAAGCACATCTGGACGTTGTTCGGAAATGGCGTTGCCGCCTGCTACACTCCCGAAGGCAAACGCGTCTGGATCAAGCTCGTCGATCGACCCACGGCCAACTTCGGCCACAGTGCTTCGCCGCATTTGATTGGCAGTACGCTCGTCGTGACGATCACGAAAATGGTCGGGCTCGACCCCGCGACCGGGAAGGTCCTTTGGAAATCCGAAAGCGGAGCATCCTGGGGGTCGCCGCAACCAATCGTCGTCAACGGTGCCACGAAGATTCTCAGCCCGCGCGGAGAAATTGTCGATCCCAAGACCGGAAAAATTCTTGCCAAAGGACGTCGCATTCAAACCAGGCATTCGACTCCGGTCCGTTCTGGCGATGCGATTTACTTTATGGACCAAATTCGCAACGCCGTCTCCGTTCCAGGCGAAGACGAATCAAACCTCCGTTCGCTTTGGTCCCAACGTCTCCCCAAGGGCCGATATTTCGCTTCGCCCATCGTGCACAACGGACTGCTTTACACGATCAACGAGAATCAGATTCTGAGTGTATTGGACGCCAAGACCGGGAAGATCGCATACCAAAAACGGCTCGGGGAGAATCGTCGGACGCGGTTCTTCGGGAGCGTGGCTCAAGCTGGAAAACACATCTATCTCACCGATTCGCAGGGAACGACGTTCGTCATCAAGCCAGGTCGGAAATACGAAGAAGTCGCTCAGAACGAACTGAATGAGCCTGTGCGAAGTGCGCCCGTCTTCCGGGGCGAGAGGATGTACCTGCGCACGACCAAACATCTGTATTGCATTCAGAAGTAACATTTTGGAGAGACGTTTTTCGCGGACCGAAAAACGACTCTCCAAAATGTGATGCTTATTCATCCGCCTGCCCAAGCACCAGAAAGGCTTCTACGGGAAAAAATGACAGCTCGACAACGGAGTTTGTCTCTGGCTGCGGGATAGAGTAGATAGAAGAGAAAGCCCGCCATCCATACACGAAGAGGTCCTTCCTCATGCAGACCGAACAAGCCTTCGTCGACAAACTCAAACAACATCCCGAGGACGAAGCGACTCGTTTGATCTTTGCCGATTGGCTTGAGGAGCGAGACGACCCACGGGCTCACTGGTTGCGTGATCCGGACCTGGCGGAGTACATGGCGCCGGAGTTCAAGAGCCCCGTTGCGAGGATTCTCCAGGAACTGGAAAACGTGGAGACCGCCGAGCGGGCGATCGGGGCGTTCAACCGGTTAGGGCCAGAAGCTGCACCGGATTTGCTCGAGCGATATCTCTGGGCCAATGATGCCGTTCGCCAGAGGCTCGTCGAGAAGTTGAACGAGTTCGTCGAAGCCGACAAGCGACTGGTTCCTTTGCGCGAACAACTCCGTTCGGACGATTGGAAGGAACGACGCGAGGCCGTTCTTGCGATTGGAGAAATCGGAGAATTGGCGGCGCCGTTGGTCATGGAGATGGCCGACTTGCTCAACGCCCATCTGCAACGTGTGAGTGAGGCCGTCGTATCGGCGCTGGGAAAACTCGGTCGGGCAGCTCTTGCAGGGTTTCGATTCGCCCGCTATGCACAGGAGGACGAGGACCGTGATCACGCGGAACTGCTCATCGACGAGATCGAAAAACTCGGACCCAAGCCGGAGACGGTGGATTTGCTGCTTGAGTATCTTGCGTGCGAACCGAACATCGCCGAAAATGCGAGCCGTGCCCTCGCGAATCTGGGCCTTCCGATCGCCGAGCACCTGATTCGGTGTATTGGGGAAATCCATCGAGATGACGAGTGGTACGTGCGTGGCATCCTAGCAGACCTTGGTCAGGACGTCGTGCCACTCTTGTTCAAGACGTTGGATGATCCCAACCGCGGCCAAGAAGTTCGCGAGGCCATCGTGGATGTCTTGGGGCGGATGGGGGACGAGGCAGGCGAGCAAGCCGACGAAGTTGTCGCGAAGCTCATCAAAGTGTTGAACGACCCGGAACTTTCATGCCAACGCACTGCGATCGAGAGTCTCCGATACTTTCGTAAGTCGGCCGCGCGGGCCATCCCGCATCTCATTTCGTTGCTCGAAGCCGAAAAGTGGCACATCCGTCTGGAGACGATGATTACGCTCAACTATCTCGTCGAGATCGCGAAAGAGGCCACTCCGCACGTGCGCGAGTTGCTCAACGATGACATCGAACGGATTCGAGACGAGGCCAAGAGATTTCTTTCACGAGTCGGCGACACCGGACGGATCGAGGAGTTGTTGGATCAAACCCGTTCGGAGGATCCGGCGAACCGCCGCGAAGGGTTCCTGGCGTTGGCAGATTTCATCAAGGACATGCCCGACATCCTCGACGTGATCGAATGCGGCCTTGCAGACGAAGACTCCGGGGTGAACGCCGCCGCCCTGCAGTTGTTGGCAGAGGGGGAAGGGTGGCCCGAGGACTCTGTCATCATCGATCCCACCGGGTATCACGGCTATCCGTTGATTCAGTTGAACCCGGAACATCCGAGGATGGCCAAGTGTTTGGAGCGAGCGTTGGACTTGATGCTCAACGCACCGGAGGCTGAGCCTCGAGGCCAGGCGGTTGCCGTCTACCGACGAACAGAGTTTTCCGAGAAGGGGAGCGACTGGAAGGAAACGCTACGCGACGTGATGACGAAATTGCTCAACGATCCTTCTCACGACGTTCGAGATCGGGCCGGAGATTTTTTGATCCGACGGGATCTACTGTCGGAAGATGTTTACGTCGGTCTGATGCCGTTGTTGTTAGTTCCGAAATCTCGCGTGTCTCACCACTACTACAACGAAGAAATTTGGAAGGATCTGCCGCCACCGGCTGCGGTCGAGTTGGCGTCGTTGCTTGGTTCGGACGAAGCGAATCACCGCGAGGGTGTCGGGTCCCGAGTCCTTGGGCACATGAAGACGCCGTGTCCGGAGATCATTCCTTACCTGCAACAGATTTTGCGAGAAGGCACGCCGCGCGAAGCAGCCGCTGTCTCCGACGCCCTTGACGCGCACGATTACACGCCGGAAGAAGTGGATGCTCCGCACCTTTTCGACGCCGCCGCCGATTCCTCTGCCAACTCCGGTCCGCTCAACTTACTGCGAAAACTCGGCACGGCCGCTCTGCCGGAAGCCATCCAACGATTGAACGCGTCCAAGGTCCACCATGCCGTGATGTACGTTTTGGGGGACCTCGGTCAAGAGGCTGCTGAAGCTCTGCCGATCCTGATTTCTCGGATGGCGTCGGAGGATTTCTGGACACGTATTTACGCCACGGAGGCAGTGGCGAGGATCATCACTCCCGAAGAAGGACTCCCCCTGTTTCGTCCCATGCTTGCGGACCGACAAGCCGGGCATCATGTGCAGGGGATCTGCACGGGGCTTCTCGGGTGGGGGGGGAAAGCTCTCCCGCTTTTGCCCGAATTACTCCAATACGTCGAAGCCCACGGAGGTAGCGGTTGGTCCGTGCCGCAGGAATTTGTTGAGGTTTTCCAAATGCTCGCGGAACATTCACCGGACGTCGTGGAAGGGCTCAGGGAATATTTGCAAGGTCCCGACTCGGACACCATCGCGGGAGTTTTGGCAGTCTTCGCACAACTTGGTCCGAGAGCCCAACCGGTGCTGCCCGACGTGTTGGAGCTTTGCAACGACGAGATTCCAAACGTCCGCGCCGCGGCCTCTCGAGCGGTAGTAACACTCAACAAGGAAGAGCCGAGCGTCGTGCCGACACTGATCCGATTGCTCGATGATGAAGACGATGAAGTTGTCCGGGCCGCGATCCAGGGACTTGAAGAATTGGGAGCCGCAGCGGGAGAAGCCGTGCCCAGATTGCGGGAACTCGCTGAGGAGTCAGAACCGCGAGTCGAATACGAAGCGAAGAGAGCGTTGAAGAAAATCGAGGAGAGGGAATAGACGACAGGGAACACGGAACTCGCAGGCGTCGGATCGAGAGTCTTGCGGTTGGCTCCTGACTGTCTGTGAGTTGCAACCTTCCTCTTGGCAAGAAAGCATCGGGGTTCGCGGCTTGTTTACGGATCTTGGTGCTGCCGAGTTTCTTGGGCATCTTGAAGGATTTGGTCAGGTTCCGCAACTCGCCCACAATCTTGGGATGACGTTTGGCCACATTGTTCTTTTCGCCAATGTCTGCCTTCAGATCATATAATTCGATGCCCTTGGTTCCCTTGTCTTTCAGATACCCATAGAACGACTTCAAGTTGGGAAGCCGCAATTTCCACTTTCCTTTTCGCACGGCCTGCAATTCATTTTGAGAGAAGTAAAAGTACTGATCCCTCGCGCCTTGCTTGTTTTTCCCCAACAGCAGGTCGGTTTGGTCCACGCCGTCGATGATCCGATCCTTGGGCATTTTATATCCGGCCAGTTTGGAAAAAGTTGGTACGAAGTCGATGGTCGCGAAAATGGCGTCACTCACACGCCGCGCCGGTACTTTGCCTGGCCACCGAATAATACAAGGGACGCGTATCCCTCCCTCGTACGTCGATCCTTTTCCGCCTCGCAGCAGCCCAGCCGAACCCCACGCTATGGCTCCGTTATGCCGCCTCCGTAAGACTTGCTGGAGATTATTCCAGGGGCCATTGTCGGTAGTGAAAATGACGATCGTATTCTTGCTCAATCCCAGTTTGTCGATGGCATCCAACAGTCGACCGGTGTGGTAGTCGAGTTCTTCGATGGCGTCGCCGTACAATCCGCCCTTGGATTTGCCTTTGAATTTTGGGGATGCGTCGATGATCGAGTGAACCATCGTGTGGGCCAGATACAGAAAGAAAGGTTTCTCCTTATTCTTTTTGAGAAACTCGATTCCCTTGTCGGTGTAGAGCTTGGTCAGGCTGGCCATGTTCCGGGTTTTCCCCACCGCCTTGTTGTTGTGATGAAACCGGACACTGCCGTTGTCATTGGCCCCGAGCGTTCCCCAATAATAATCGAACCCCTGAGCGTTGGGCATGCGATCGACGATAGCCGCTCGATTGGAGACATCCCACTTGCCGATGCAACCCGTCGTGTAACCGACGGTCTTGAGCAGTTCGGCGAGAGTTACTTCGCTTGCCGGCATGCTCCAACCGTGACTGCGAACCGGATACCGTCCCGTGAGCAACGCCGATCTGGATGGCCCACAAACGACCTGGGCATAGAAACTGGTAAGGCGTGTGCCCTCCCGAGCTAGTCGATCAATGCGTGGCGTCCGGATGTTCTTGGAGCCGTAACAACCCAAGTCACCATAACCTTGGTCGTCGGTAAACACGATGACGATGTTGGGCCGAGGTGAGTCAGCAAGAGCTTGCGACGGTATCGACACATGGAGAGTGCAAAGTAAAAAGAGAACGCAGCAAAACCGCATCGGATCACCCCTCAATGGAGAAAGTCAAGTTTGGGAAATGGGTGTCGGCGAAACTACATCCTGAGCCAGCAGAAAGGATGGACGACGCCGATTCCACCAATGGCAAGGCTTGTCTTCTAACATCGCAAACATCGGGCCAGCGATCAAGACTTCGGACTCATCGCAGGCTGCTGGATCTCCCGAGCTTTCCTGGAAAG
>CAYYUU010000465.1:0-6350 GCA_964474955.1 uncultured Alcaligenaceae bacterium
GGTCGTAGGGCCTTTGGTAGGTATCGAGGACTTCTTCCATGTTCGCCACGAACTCCGCGTCGGCCTGCGGTGGGATGACCCAATACTCAACCATGCGTTTGGTCATGCCGTTTTTTTAAATTTGCCGCCAAATTTGCCGTTGAAATTGGACATCCACTGGAACAAAATCGGTGACGAAGGAGCCAAAGCCCTTGCGGAATCACCGCATCTCAAGCACCTACGGAGTCTCAACGTGGAGCGCTGCGCGCTTAGCCCAGCCGGAGCCGAAATGCTCCGGGCAGCGTTCGGAGATCGAGTGAAGATTGAAGAGGATTGGGAAGCGGGAGGGTAGGGCGATGAGACATCGGACCGGCCCCAAATGCATTTGGTCGGACGATGCAAACGCCAACCGCTACCCAAGGGTCCTATCACGTCATTTCGGTGGTTCGGCCAACTTCCGAATCTGGGCATCGGACAAACGGTCTCCATAGATGCGAAATTCATCCAGATAGCCCACGTAGCGATCTTTCCAGGTATTATGTCTCCTGGGGTTATCTGCGGACATGGCTTCGATTCCGAGAGTCCGGTAGGTCGTGATGATTTGTTTGTGTTGCGGTCCGCGAATGCCTTTCTTCTTGTTCGCTGGAGGAGAAAAGTTCTGGCCGTCCACGTAAAGGACCAGGCCTCCCTTGGCGTCTCGCCCAGCGGCAAAGTGATGCCACTTACCGTCATTCACGGCATTGGTGCTCTCTACCGAAGGTGGAAATAGACCATTCGAACCTTGTCGGAGGAAGAACTTCAGTCGACCGCCTTCCAGGACGAGGTTGACCAGACTGTAACTCCTCCGTTCGGGGACATTCCGGAACGACAACACCACCCCTTTTTCCTGGTCCGTCTTCAACCATCCAGTGATCGTGAAAGGTGCGTTTTCCGCGAAGTTCAGCTTGTCGTCCAGACTCAGCATGACGCACGAAGCTCTCCCGTCGAGGTAAACCCCATTCCCTTGCACTCCACGAGTCCACTGTACCCCGTGGACAGTCGCATCCAGCCCATTCCCCGAACCGTCTTTCGCGACTTTCCCCGCTCCTTCGTCGAACGACCACGAAGCACGTAGACCGGGAGCAGAAGAGCCCACGGTGTCGCCCGTCGCCGCTGGCGCGGGGAGTCCTGGAATCTCCTGCTGGTTCTGGGGGCGCCCAGGATTGTTTCCGCCCGGCGCGGGATTGTTTCCGCCACCAAAGTTGCCGTTGAATCTGTCTTCCTTTTTTTTTCGCAGCTGTTCGCGTCGTTCGGCCCTTCGTTGATCTTCTTTCGTGGAATAGGCTCCAAAGCCTATGCCCAACACGAACGCACCCGACAGGCTCAAAAGGAACGCAAACTTGACCTCGTCGAAACGCGAGATGAGATAAAACAAGCTATAAAATGGGACGAACAGAATCGCAAGAACGTGACCGGCACCCTCTTGCCCGGCGATACCCAGAAACCATAAATTCCCACAGACCAGAGCGAGAAAGCCAAGGGCGATCGTTACCATCGCGGCACCCGGCAAAAATATCCCGATCATGGCGAACAAAAGGCCAGCACCCCACAAGACCAGATGGACGATCAGGTTGGGGTTGAGGGAGAAGGACGACTCGGATGTTTTCTTTCGGTTCTTCTTCCGTTTCCGTCGGCGTCTCGGCTCGTCAAAATCATCGTAGTCGTCGTAGTCGTCCAGATCCCGCGACCGTCGTCGCGATCGATCTTCGTAATCGTCATCACGCCGACCACGACCTCGTCCACGCTCTCGGTCGTAATCTTCGTCATCGTCCCACCGCCCGCGCGACCGTCCGCGGTCGTAATCGTCACGGTGGGACTCCGGACGATAAGTGTCCTCGGAACTAGATCGTCGGTCACTACGCTCTCGTCGCGCCGCGCTATCCAAAACGCTCGAGGCCGTCTCTTCCTCGCGAGCCTTCGAGGTTTGCGAGGGGTCGGGAACAGGAAACTGGCCTTTGCAATTCGGGCAAGCAACTCGTTTCCCGGCTGCCGCATCCTTGATACGCAATGTTTTGTAACAATGAGGACACTGGTGCTCGATCATGATTCCTGTCCACTTTCGTTTTGTCCAACTCAAGAGAGAGGAGAATATTACGAGTGTTCGACAACACGATTTCTATCACATCCACCCGAACCGTAAGCAGGGATCTGAGCGAAGGGCAAAACATCCTTTATGAGTTTTTTCAAGCACACTATCGATTTTGGCCGCTAAAACTCGCAAGGCCAAATCCAATATTCAGAAAAACATTCTGGAAAATAATTTCGCTCAATTCTATCTCAATTTCTTGTTCACTATCGCAGAACGTAGCCGAGCGAGCAACATGATGTTCTGCAAAATGATAATGAGCATAACGACGAACAATATGTTCCCAACGATCCCACCGACCAACAACCCAATGCCCGGCACGATCAGAAACGGGAACACCGCAATCCTCGCGATGGCCGCTCCGAGAGCATACTTGAACATTCCGTCGGCCAGCCGAGCCAGCTCCGATTCGGCGACGTGTTCGGCTACCAGCGCCAGATACTCCAGATAGAAAAACAGCCCAACCAAGAACACGACTTCAATGATGAATTCGCGGATGGTCAAGTAGCCGACGAAACCCATCAATACATTGGCATCCGTGAGAAGAAGATTTAGATTGTCGAGGGTGCTGGAAAATACGAGCGAGAGAATGAATTCCACAAGAGGCAGAACGACCACCGAACTGCCCAGCACAACGAGCATTCGCACCATCATTGGGTTGGCTTCCGTCTTCTTTGGTGCGGCCAGACAAAATGCCCCACCGATCGCAAGAAAGACCATGACAAAGAACGCCAACGTTAAAACGACACCGACCATCAAGGCCAACAGTTTGAGTTGACCCGAAAAGAGCCAGATGTACATCGCTTGGGCAGCGAGATACATCACTGGAATGAAGATTCCACCAACTAACAAGAACGTGAGTCCGGTCGCAACTTTCGACCACTGGGCTTCTTTCCTCGCACGCTTCTCACGTTTCTGGCGTTCTTCGGGCGTTTCGAATTCGTCGTAGTCATCCTCGTAATCGTCATAGCCGTAGCCATCATAAGGGCTGCGTCTTGGTCGGTCGTAATCGTCGTAGTCGTCACGATCTCTCCGGGAGCGTGATCGTTCGTATTCGTCACGACGATGATCGTCTCTCTCCCGTCGAGTTCTTGATTGGTCGTAATCATCCTCGTAATAGCGATCGTCGGAACGAGGCTCCCTCGATGGCGGAGGCGATTCGCTTCGCGACCTCATTGGTTCGAGTTGTCGTGAAGATGGTTCCTGTCGCTTTTTGGGGATTCCTCCAATCTGAAATCTCCCTCTGCACTCGGGGCAGGTAGCGACCTTTCCCGCCCATGATTCTTCGACCCTCAAAGACATCCCACATTTCGTACAGTCGACGTAGATCACCGGAAATCTCCTGGGCTGAGTTGGCGAATTTCGGACGCTGAAACGGACCTGTTGTACAGGTCGTGTAACGGATTGAATTGTCAGATCAGAGTAGCCGTGAATTGCGAGTTACTGGCTAGCTTAAGTAGATTCGAGAACGAATCAAGGTCGGATGGCCAGACGGGCAAGAAAGATGAGAAGGGATAGGTAATTTGTGTAAACAATCCTGCATGGTGGCGATGTATAAGAATGAGCAAATCGTTGCGCACTCATCAGAAAATTCACGCGATTCCTTAATGCCTTCGAGATGGAGATTGGGTAGGTGTATAACTCGGAAAAGCATCCAGATCGAGCGGCGCGAAGTCTTGCCGTTTCCACTTCTCCACAGCTACGGCAGCCATCGCTGCGTTATCCGTACACAAATTCATCGGCGGAATAAACAACTCGGCCCCTAGTTCCTCAACCATCGTTTCGAGAGCACTGCGGAGAACCTTGTTGGCGGTCACGCCTCCACCAACCGCGAGACGCCCGAGCCCGGTTTGTTCGAGAGCTTGGCGGGACTTCGCGACAAGCACATCGACGACAGCCTTCTGGAAACTCGCCGCGAGGTCTTTCCGAGTTTGTCCCGGCGGTGGCGGATCGCCTTCGGTCTCGTTCGGCCCAAAGATCGTGTACAAAACCGACGTCTTCAAACCACTGAAGCTAAAGTCGAGCCGCTCTTCCTTCCAAAACGCGCGCGGGAATCGATACGCTTTTGGATTGCCTCCCTCCGCTTCTTGTTCGACCGCCGGTCCTCCGGGAAATCCCAAGTTCAAGATCGCCGCGGCTTTGTCGAATGCCTCGCCGGCGGCATCGTCGACTGTCGCTCCGAGTACTTCGAAATGTAATGGCGTTTTGCAATGGAACAAAGACGTATGCCCGCCACTAACGACCAACCCGACACACGGAAAGATGTCTCGACCCGCCGCCATCCGACACGCGTAAATGTGAGCTTCGATATGATTCGCTGCGATGAGCGGAACGTCGATGGCCAGGGCAAACATCTTCGCGGCACTGACTCCAACGAGTAACGCTCCAATCAAACCCGGCTGATTGAGGACAACCACAGCACCGAGTTGTTGGAGCGTGATGCCCGACTCATTCAGAGCTTCGTCGACGACCGGAAGGAGTTGCCGAAGATGCGCCCTCGCGGCGACTTCCGGAACGACTCCGCCAAAGCGAGAATGCAACTCCGTCTGCGACGCAACGACGCTCGCGAGGACTTCGAGTTCGTCCGTGAAGACTGCCGCTGCGGTTTCGTCGCAAGAAGATTCAATCGCCAGAAAGTAAGTACGCGTTGCAGTCACGAGGAATTCACATCAATTTGAGGTTGGTGGCCGGTGTTCTTGATTCTGACTATGTCGTATTCGGAAGAAAGCGTTTGAATTTTGTTGTTAGTAGTAGGCGCACGGGGAACACGAAACAAACAACTGTCCGGTTTTCCAACTCCTATACCATGAGCTTGGGCTATGCAAACGTTCGAGCCTCTTCCGGTCCGTAAACTTCGCTTGGCGGGCCGAGGGCGGACGAATAAACAAGTGTCGCCTTTCGTTCCGCGAAAGAACGCCCAAAAGATGCGTTCTTTCTCTGGAAACACGAAATCCATACAGCGCATCTCGTCAGAAGTTCCCAATTGATGGCTTTGGCGAACTCCCAAATTCGAGATGAGGACGGGAAATTACGTACACAAAAAACACAAAAATACCTCGCTCTGATTTTTGTGTTTTTTGTGTGCGCATTTTCCACCTTCCAGTGGAAAAACGACCTCTCGAAAATGCGACCCAAACTCCCAAATCACGTACACAAAAAACACAAAAATCAGAGCGAGGTATTTTTGTGTTTTTTGTGTGCGCATTTGCTGCCTCGGATTGGAAACAACACCACAAAGGCGTTCTCTCAAAGGAGCGAAAGACGACCCTACAAAAGGCGACACTTGTTTATCCGTCCGCCCAAGGCTCGGTCATTTACCTAGCCCAGGCGTTCCGCCTGGGAAGATGGGGCGGTTCCATCAAATCGGACATTCATTTATTTTCCTCCCCCGGTTCGCCTGACCTCACACACCGAAACCCCACATGTGACATGCCAGTGTCCGGGCTACATCCGTGCCGTGCACTCGGTCGATACCTCGAACAGTACGAATCGTGACATAGAAACGACCCGCCCCGTTGCGACCTCGACGGACCATACGGATTACGTGGATCACGACTTTTCGACGGACCTTTGGGATTCACAGTGATTTCCGTTTTGGTCCTCGTTTCGTACAGGTCCGCTTGATAGTAGTCGCTACACCACTCCCATACATTTCCAGCCATGTCATAGAGCCCATATTGGTTAGGAGTGAACGAAGCGACGGGCGCGGTACGAACATATCCATCCTTGGCGGTGTTCTTGACGGGAAATCGGCCTTGCCATAGGTTCGCACGTATATTTTTGTCGGACGGTTTTTTCTCACCCCAAACATAAGTCCTACCTTTAAATCCACCGCGAGCCGCGGATTCCCACTCGGCCTCGGTCGGTAATCGCTTGCCGGCCCAATTGGCGTACGCCACCGCATCGTACCACGAAACATGCACAACCGGATGATCGTCCTTGCCTTCGATCGAACTACCCGGCCCTTCGGGATGTCGCCAGTTTGCCCCCTTCGTCCACTTCCACCAACGGCTCATGTTGTTAAGCGGCACTGGGCTCGAAGGCGGAGTAAAAACCATCGACCCAGGCACAAGTTTTTCCTTCGGTGGGGGCTTCGTTCCCGGAGGCGACTGGGCCAATAGAGTTTTCACGTCCACTGGTTTCTCGGCAGTGGTCTTGTAACCGGTGGCCTCCACGAATTCGCGAAACTGGGCATTGGTGACCTCCGTGGTATCCATCCAGAACCCTTCGACCTTTACACGATGGG
>CAYYUU010000466.1:0-6339 GCA_964474955.1 uncultured Alcaligenaceae bacterium
GTGTGCTCGCCGAACTTTCTCATCGTGGGAGTCCGAACATGATCAAAACCAGTCTGTCGATTGTCGTGTGCTTGTTCTTGACAGTTCCGAGCTTGGCCCAACCCCTGAAGGCGACGTTAAAAGGGCACACCCACAAGATTACTTCCCTGACCTTTAATCAGGATGGTACGACTCTCGCTTCGATCGGGTTAGAAAACACGATCAAGTTTTGGGACACCAAGACGTGGAAGCTCAAAGCAACTCCGTTAGATCTTCCGGTTCCTTGGAGATCGTCGTTTATCCTGCAATCTTTGACTTTTGGTCCCGATGGCAAGCCCGTCGCGGTGACGAGTGGGAGTCGTAATGTTGCAGGGAAAAGGAGCGTCCCTGAGATCAAGTTGTGGGACGTGACCACGAAGAAAGTCAGGGTCACGTTGAAGGGGCACCAACAATTCGTCCGGGAGTCGGTCTTTAGCCCCGACGGCAAGACACTGGCCACGGCCAGTCAAGTTCTTGTCGGTTCCTCAGAGATCCCCGAAGAGTTAAAACTTTGGAATGTTGAGACGGGCAAGCTGACCCCGTTGAAGGGTCGAGTCGCGAGGGTGAACCAGATCGCCTTCAGTGCCGATGGCAAAACACTCGCCGACGCGATGTGTTGGCCCCAAGACAAGATCCGACTCTGGGAGGTGGCTACAGGCAATCTGAGGGCCACCATCAGGACGAAGAATCAACGGCTCAGTGGGATGTGTTTGAGTCCTGATGGTCGAGTTCTCGCAGGAGTCGGGAGGGTGCTCTTTCCCAAGGCCGAGAGCAAGGAAAAGATCACCCTTTGGGACATCTCCACTGGTCAAATCATCGGCGTCCTCGAAGGATCTCAAGTCGGCCACCACCTCTGCTTCCGTCCCGATGGCAGAATGCTCGCGTCCGCGACTTATCGGAAACAGTTCAAACAGCAATCCAAATTTGCCCCTGCACACATCACCCTTTGGGACATCAAGACCCAGAAACCGAGAGTGATCCTCAAAGGTCGCGGTAAGGGAATCACGTGCTTGGCTTTCAGCCCCGACGGAAAGACTCTGGTCGCTGCGAGCCATCGGACGGAGCCGGGGAGCAAAAAGTTGATCGGAGACATCCAGGTTTGGGACGTCTCGAAGGTCAAGTAAACCCTCCTATTTCCATGTCGGAGAAAGCCCATGCGCCACGACAGCTTTTGGTTTTGCATCTCGATGAGTTTGTCTCTGCTGTTCGCGAACCCGAGTTTGGGACAACGACTCAAGGCAACGTTGAAGGGCCACTCAAACTTAGTCCACTCCCTCCAATTCACTTCCGACGGCAAGACGTTGATGTCCGCTGCCAAAGATGGGACGATCCGGATTTGGGACGTCAAGACCCGGAAACTCAAAACGACAATCAACTATGCACTGAGTCCCAAAAAGAAAGGGCGGGGCGTCGCGGCAGGCCCTGTGGGCTTCCACTCCGACGGAAAAACTCTGGTCGCACTCACTTTGTTCGTGGATGACGACGGAACGACAACTCACCAAATCAAGTCGTGGGACGTTACCAAACAAAAGTCAACAACCATCTTGCGTCTCACAGGATTGCACTGGAATGAGGTATGTTTCTGCTCCGATGGAAAGACCGTCGCCTTGGCTGCGAGAAGAGCGCTCGCGGGAGTGTGGGACACACAGCCTCCCCCAACTCGTCCGATTCGTCTTTGGGACGTGGAGACCAAAATACAGAAAACCACCTTGAAACGCCCTAGCGGGAACCTCGCATCTCTTCGGTTCAGCCCTGACGGAAAAAGCCTTGCATCGGTCGGCAGAACGGTTCACGTTTGGGAGGTCTCCACAGGCAATCTCAGGTTCGAATTCGAGTGGAAAACGTTGTTAACGAGCAATGTCCGTTTCTCCCCGGATCAGCGGATCCTCGCCGTGACAGGTTGGTCTCTTGACCCTCAAATCGGAACAGATTCAGGGGGAGTGAAAACGGCCGTGAAGGGCAAAGTTGCTTTGTGGGACGTCTTGAAAAGAAAACATCTCGGCATCCTGCGCGGATCGACGTGTGGAACCTGTCTCTCCTTCCGTCCGAATAGACAGATTCTCGCCACGGCAAACCACTTGAGTGAAACGCAACTGATCGGACCGGGACAGCCCAAACTCAAACTTTCGCCCGAACGCATTACTCTCTGGGACGTCGCGACGCTCAAACCCAAGGTGACCCTCAAAGGACCGGACCAGGGCGTTCACCGTCTCGCCTTCAGCCCCGACGGAAAAACGTTGGCCGCAGCCGTCACGCACCAGGACCCGAAGACCAAACGGAAGGCCGTATACATTCGCCTGTGGGACGTGTCGAAAGTAAAGTAATCTTGCCTCAACGATTTCCGCTTCTCGGAGAACTCCCATGTTGCGCATTCGCTCCGACCTCCTCTTGGGTCTCGTCGCGTTCATTTTGTTCGTGCCAACGATCTCGGCCCAGCAACTCAAGTTCAAGAGGAAAACCGAGCAATACCGCGTTGTCGGCATGCGATTCAGCCCCGACAGTAAGACTCTCGCCGTGGCCGGCTATGACAGTGCGGTGTCACTTTGGAACACCAAGACCGGAAAACAGAAAGGCAAAACATTTGGCCTGCCAGTATCGAAAGGAACAAGAAGGAGTCTGTCGGATTTGAGTTTTCGTACCGATGGCAAGTTGGTTGCGTCGCTCATTGTCCGTCCTCCGGGTGCAAGGATGCGAAGACCGGAAATCTGGTTGTGGGACGTTGTCTCGGGAAAGGTGAAGAAGATACTCCATGCCCACAGTCCTGATGTTTTACAGACTCTCTTGAGTCCCGATGGGAAACTCTTGGCGTCGCAGGGCGGTGATTCCATCCTCAGCGCGGCCGTGACCAAGCCAGGCGAGATCAAACTTTGGGACGTGACGACCGGCAACCTCCTGGCGTTCTTTCGTGGAAGGAGGACCGATCTGCTGATGCTCGGTTTCAGCCGAGACGGAAAGACCATCGCTGCACTCGATGGGTATCATGTCACCAAAAAGATTCGGGTCTGGGAAGTCGCGACAGGAAAGCCGCGAGGCGAATTAGATGTCGGGTTTCGGGTGTGGAATGTCTGCTTCAGTCCAGGTGGTCGAACGATTGCCGTCGCGAGCAGTCCGACAGGCTATCATTCGACCAATGACCAACTTCCTTGGGACCTTGTCTCCGGAAAAGCGATCCAACTGCGGGACCGAGTGACGCGAAAAATCCTCGGCCACATTGCGGGCCCAACGTGTGGCGCCCACATAGCTTTTCGCCCAGATAGTAAGATGCTCGCTTCGGCAAACGACTCCTTCATCAAAAGCCATAGGGGCACTCGCATCCAACACATCACTCTTTGGGACGTCAAGACTCGCAAACCCAAAGCCACGCTCAAGATGCCATGCGAAAGCATCTGGGCTCTTCGCTTCAGTCCCGATGGAACTCTGCTGGCAGCTGCCGTTAAACGGACAGAGGCCAAGACAAATGTCCTGATCACCGAGATATATGTTTGGGATGTGTCTGCGGGTATGGCACAGAGGTCCCCGACGTCAAACCGTGGTACAAGGCGAGAGCGCGACAATGCAAGACAAAGCTCCTGTCGATGTAGAATCCAATTTGATAGATGTCCTTTTTCGGACGTGAGAAACGTGGATGGGTTTGCGCCTTGTTTTGCAGACCAAATGCGAAGAGTAGTTGACGTTCGGTCTACTTTCCATCCCTCGCCGTCAACCACCTCACCATCGTTCGCGTTACGAACTCGGGCGCATCGCGATGAACAAAGTGATCCGCCTTCGGCACAGTCACAATCGTGAGGTCCTTCTCGACCCACTTCCACGTGTCGTTGAGCGCGCCTGGCAAAAGATACTTGTCCTTCAGCCCGTGGATCATCAACACCGGACACTTCACGGGCGGGAATTTTTTATCATCCTTGTATGGTGGTCGTGGATAGTTGGCCCGGTAGTAGTTGAGCATGCCCGCAGTAGAGGACCTGTTAAACATCGCGACATACTTCTTCCTCGCGTCTTTCTCTTTCACCCATGCCGCAAGTAATTCCGGCAACAGGAACTTTTCTACTCCTGGTTTCTGAAACTTACGGGCGTACTCGCTATTCTTTTGTTGCTGTGGGTTGTTCGCCAACTCCCGCATCATCCCCTTTGGGTGCGGCAAGTTGAGGATGACCAGTCGCGAGGTCTGTTCCGGCTTGGTCATGGCATACGCCCAAGCAATCGCACCGCCCCAGTCGTGTCCGACGACCGTCACCGTCTTGCGTTGGAAGTGCTCCCGGACGGCGTCGATGTCCCCAACCAACTTGTCCATCGTGTAGTTCTTCACGCCCTTGGGCTGACTGCTTTTGTTGTAGCCCCGAAGATCGATGGCAACGACTTGGTAGTGTTTGGCGAGCGCGGGAATCTGGTCCCGCCATGTGTACCAGTAATCGGGAAAGCCATGGATCATGATGACCAAAGGCCCCTTTCCCTTTGTGACGTAGTGAATCTTCACGTCGCCCGACTTGGCATAGCCTTCCTTTCCCAGTTCTTGAGCCGGAAGAAGCGTAGGGATCAGTAGATAACACGCAACAGAAAGGACAGTCGGAATTCGCATTGGGACCTCTTGGATTTGAGATGAGATCAAACTCTTTCCCAAGCCATGGGACGACGAATTTATGACAGTCCGTTTGTTTTCTGTTGTGAAGCACGGCTCTGGTTCCACGGCGGAGCCGATGGAACCAGAGCCGTGCTCAGCAGGAAAACGGACATCTATTTATTTCGCGTTCCCTGGCCTGGGTGTTAGGAAACCGAACCGAAAACACCAAATGAAGCAAAAACTGAGTCAATCCCGCTGTCGCAAGATGACATCATACGTCGGGCGAACCGTCCCGTCTCGGAAGAACACGCCAGCCGACGACGACGCAGCACAATCCACAGACCCCTTGTGACTTTGACATCGACAAGACAACTTGGTGATGCCACACGCGGCCAACGATTTGACTTCGCTCGGCTCGCTGATGCCGTTGCCATTTCGGTCTTGCCAGATGGCCAGGTTGCGAAGTTCTTTTCCGCTCAAGTATCCATCGTGGTTGTCGTCGAGAATGCTCAGGGCCTCGTAGCCGTTATCCCAAAACATCCAGAACGTCACGTTCCCAAATAGCTGCAAGCCCGACGTGATTTTCTTAGTTCCGACCTGGTCGTAAACGAGCCAGCCGGCGTTCGGTCGAATCCACGACCAACGCTTTGGCAACCCCGATCCGTCGGCGTCGAATTTTACCTTCGCCTTGCGGTCTAGCATGTTGGCGAGTTTCACTCCGTTTTGCAGCGGAATCGCGATCGGTGTAATTGGTCGTGGGAGTCTTTTGAGTTTGGCGACTCTGTTTTGCAACGTCTGGATTTCCTTGGCGTCGGCGTTCTTGTCGAGCAGTGGAATCAAATACTTGGCGGCCTCAACCGTGATGTAATTGCCCCCCAGCCGACCACGTTTCATCTTGCCTTCTTTCTTCCAGGCCATCTTGATCACGTTGCGATACTCCTTGGTGGCTTGGTCTTTCTTGCCCGACTGTTGGATCAACCAAGCATGGCCCAGCAACGACGGCAGATGGTCTTTCTTGAGCTTGAGTATCACTTCGTATTGGTCCAACGCTTTCTTGAGATACTCCTGGGCGATTTCTTGTTCGCCCTTCGAGCCCTTTTTAACTTTCTTGGCGAAGGGAATCGCACCAGGCGTGTAGCCAAACCAGGCACCGCGATCGAGTTTGTTTCGCTGCACCTTGATGGTGTCGGACTTCACGGCGTAAGTCATGGCGAGCGCGCGAGCCAAGTTATACCGCGCGTCCACGTTCTTGGGATTCGCTTGGATCTTCTGTTCGAAATTCTCGACGAGCCGCTTGACTGGAATTTGCTGTAGATCGGGTCGACGAAATCGAGCTTCTGCAGACGGCGAAACCACGGCAAGTGCTAGAACGGCGATGCACAAAAGTGTGCGATGCGTCAGGCGAATTGGGTTGAGCATGAGACTCCTCCTTTGGGCAGAATGGGTAAAGTGCGGGCAAAGTCACGATCGATTGGGAAAGCGGCATCAACAAGTGTCGCATCTCGGGAGCGTCGCCTTTCGCGCTTCGCTCAAATCCCTCACTCCCGCTTCGTGTTGGTGGGACTCCACCACGTCCAAATGGAACGCACTTTAAAACTCCGCCCGAATCTCCCACAAATCAGGAAATATTGGTCGCAGCAGAGTGGTGCGAAGGTACTCGGCCCCGGTGGAACCGCCTGTTCCTATCTTGGCTCCGATCGTCCGCTCGACCATCTTCACGTGTCGATACCGCCATTCTTGGAGCCCTTCGTCGAGGTCAACAA
>CAYYUU010000467.1:0-6336 GCA_964474955.1 uncultured Alcaligenaceae bacterium
ACTCGGTTGGTTCCCCGAGAATTTGTTTTACTTCGTGGTCTTCTTACGCCGTTTGCTACTCTTCTTGAGATTCTCTTTTTCGCTCCAGTTCGTCTCATCGCTCTTCCCCGCGTTTTCCTTTGGAGATCCTTCCGGTGGATACTCCAGCGAACCTCGCAACTCGGCAATCTTCTCCTCGGGGATTCGCGGCAAGTATAACGCATTCGCCTTGCGCCATTGTTCCACTTTCTGCTCCGTGTCCTTGGTTCGTTCCGGATCGAGTCCTTCCATGAACTTGACCTCGGCTTCCAGTGCGAGCCCCGTACCGGCCTGGGTGATGACTTCCAGAATCCGCAAGTTGAGATCTTCCTGGACCTCCAGAAACTCTGGAAAATCCGACGTCTTGACGTACGCGAACACGTCGAGAAACATACACCCTTCGCCAAAACCGGTGAATCGAATTCGAACCGGTTCGGGCAAGACCATGGGGTGAGCGTGCAACAGTTTATTCACTTCGACGAGGATAAACCGAACCTGGTCTGGTGTCGTCTCGACACGCAGAGGAATCTGTGGGTGATACCAAATTTTTTGCCGGGTGCTGAAGTTCTCAAGCTCTTGCTTCGAGAACGTGGCGTTCGGGACAGATATAACTGTGTCGTCTAACGTGCGGATTCGCGTGGACCGCAAACCAATCTCCTCGACCGTACCGACCTTGTCGCCGAACCGACAGAAATCTCCGACCTTTACCGGACGATCAAAGAACAAGTTGAATCCACCGATCAAATTCTCCACGGTATTTTGGGCCGCCAGAGCGATGGCCACACCACCAACACCGAGACCCGCGAGCACCGGAGTCAACGGAATACCTAGGTCGGCACTCGCCCACAAAATCACAAACATCAACAAGATGAAACTCAGAATTCGGAATCCCGTCCGCACCATGTGGGCGTTGATACTTTTTTCCTTGATTGTCGGAGAATGGACGATTGTATTCGCAATCGCGTTGCCGACCTGAAACACTAACCACCCCGCCGAAATGTAGACGATGAGAATGAACACGACGTTGAGGACCGAGAGCACTGGCCCACTCAACCGCAGTTGGGACGTCACAATCTGACCTGCCAACAGGGGTAAAACGATGCCGCAAATCGGAAAGATCGCTCGCCACCAGAACGAAACCGACTCCTGGTTCGGTCGCTTGTTCCATCCCAACCGAAATGCGAGCGATAGAACCAACACCATGACGATCAACACAACCGCCAACGCGAGCCATTTCCAGAGAGGTTGGTCGAAATACGTTGTCCGCAGCCAACTCGGCAACCCACGAACGAACTCGACCGATATCCAGGGGCCCGGTTCGTGGCGATAGACATGGTATGCGTCTTCCAACACTGGCTCGGTTTTATATGGAAGGTGTTTGACCCGATCATAGAATTCATCCACGCGCTCCACCGTTCCGGTCGTGAACAAATACTCCTTGCCGCGTGGGCCTTTCTCGATCCGGGCGATAATGATCTCCGTCCCCGGAATCGTCCAGTTCGTTTGTTTCGCCTTCTCCATGTCGTTGAGACTGGGAACTTGCTCCGACGGCGGCAAGTCGGTCCGATAAAGAACCTCCATCAACAACACCGTCTTCTCCGTCCCGACTTGCTGCAACAACTTCGGCGGAATCTTCGACAAGTCCAAACACCGTAGCGCCCGAGCCCAAGCCTGCGAACGCTTCGTCATCACTTCCGGAGTGCGGTGTTTTTCTTTGAGCGTTTCGTAGACGACGCTCATGCTGTCGAGAAAACTCTTCAGCGTCGTCTGCGGGCTCGTCGTGTCTGCGGGCAGAAGCGGAGTATCTTCTTGTCGAACGACGACCTCCGTCCCGGTCAAGTTTTCGAAGGCGTTGGGATAGACTGGTTCTCGTTTGTAGTCGAATTCTTTGACCAGCGCGAAAAACTTCGGAAGGCGTTTGACGGTTTCCGCCGAGATCAAAAACTCGCCTTTCCGTGGTCCCTTCTCGACGCGTTCGATGATGATCTGGGTATCAGGAACGCGATAGCGAGTGAGCTTCCCTTCCTTGAACTCGGCTTCGTTTGGAAATTCCTTTTTGAGGTCTGGTAGTGCGATGCGATGAAGAATTTCCGAGAGGAGAATGCCCCGCTCCCGCCCGACGCCTATCACGACCTCCGGATCAATCTTGCTCAAATCCAGACAACTCAAGGCTCGTCTCTCAAACACCGACAACCGGAAGTCTCTCGCATCGCGTTCTTTTTTCTTGGCCTTCTCTTCGGGCGTTTCGGGGGTTTTCTTGGTGTCGTCCTGGTTGTCCTTGTGATTCGCTTTTCGCTCCTTCGCGTCCTTCTCTTTCTCAAGGATGAGACGAAACGCCTTGTCCATGTTGTCGAGAAAGCTCTTAAGCGTCGCCCGCGGAGTCGACGTGTCGGCGGGCTTGAGGGGATTGACTTTCGGCGTTTGCTTCGGGCTCTCGTTCTTCTTTTCTTTCTCTTGGGCAAGACCCCTCGACGTGAGCAGAGACTGACCTCCGATCAAGACGCAGAGGCCGACAAGTGACTTCCAACAGAGTTGTAAGCTTCCACGGTGCATGAAATGTCCTCCAGACTTCCTCGGGCTTTTGGGTTCAGAGAGAGCGGTTAGATCAACAAGAGTCGTCGTGGCTTTTCGTAGAGTGTCGTCTTTCGCTCCGCGAAAGACCGCTTCTGTTTTTGGTGTCCTTTCGCAGAACGAAAGACGACACTCCCAACATCCGACACCTATTGATCCGACGGCCCAGACTGTCTCTCATCCGTTCCGCGTCGTGATGACCTCTTGCTTCCTGTCGTGCGGGTCCTTCGCCAGTTCCGTAAACTTCACAAGGACAAAGGTGATGTCGTCTTCCTGGCGAGCCTCTCCCCGGAATCCATCCAGGTCGGCATTGATGGCCGTTGCAATCTCCTGAGCCGATTTCGCCGAATTCGAACGGATCACTTCGCGAAGGCGATCTTTTCCATACGGCTCGCCCTGTGAGTTCTCGCTCTCCCAGAGACCATCCGTCCCCACCAACAATATTTGACCGGGAGTGAAACCTTGCTGTTTACTTTCGATGTATTCTTCCGACGCAATCAGGCCGAGCGGCAGTCCACCGACATCAGGAAGTTCCGAGAAATGATCATCTTGCGGATTGTGTACAATCGGCAAATCATGCCCCGCACATGCCAGGCGGACAGTCCTTTGAATTGGATGGACGATGAGCAGAACCATCGTCATAAACCGCTCCCCACCAGTATCCTCGACGAGCAGTTGATTGAGGTGGGTGAGCCACTGACCAAGCGACCCCTCTTCGCCCGCACGACTCCGCAGAATGCCGCGGGCCGTGGCCATCAGCAACGCGGCAGCAACGCCGTGACCCATGACGTCTCCCAACACAATCATCAACTCGTGGGAGTTCGTCTCGCCGACGTCAATGAAGTCGTAATAATCTCCGCCTGTTTCGTCGCAGTAAGTACTGTGTCCGGCGATCTCAAGCCCATCCAACTTCGGCGCGTTGCTCGGCAGTAACTTCTGTTGAATTTCCATCGCCAAAGTCAACGACTGCCGAAGCCGCATGCGGTCCTTGAGAGCTTCGGTCATTCGGTTCAGTTCGTCCGAGAGTTGGACAAATTCTTGATGTCCTCCGACCTCAACTTTCTGATCCAGATTTCCGTCTCCGATCTGCCGAACCGCGTCCGCGAGTTCTGTCACTGGGCGCACAAGACTCCACGACAGGAGAACGCCCAAAGCCAAGGCACCCAACGCAATGGCTCCACCTATCCACCAAACCTGTTTTCGAAGAGTTGCCACACCCGCCATAATTTCCGCATCGGGAACGATCACAGCAACTCGCCAATCCAAACCCCAGGGGTTGTTGAGCGGGCGAATCTCCACACGATAATTTTTGCCCCCTGAATCCACCAGGAGCCTTCGCGGAGAACCAATCTTGCCGAAGTCGCCGACCTTTTCCGCAACGTCTGTGATCAGCGCATTGTCCGCGCTGTTGACGTCAACCAGAGTCCCGTTCGGACCAACAACAGGAACATTCAACGACGTCGCCAACAACTTGCCATCTCGCCCGACCAGAATCGATTCTCCCGAGTTCAGAACCCGGGCTTCCTTCAAAAAAAGCGACACATCCACCAGCCCGATGTCCGAATCGAGCACTCCCACGAGTTCCCCCTGCCGATCCTTGATTGGCCGCGCGAACGCGATACCCAACGTAGAATCTCCGCCGTTGCCTCGCACCCACGCATACGGTTTCGTCCAGGTCGGGTTCCCCGCTTTGACGGCGGCCTTGTACCAGGGTCGAACTCGCGGGTCATACTTGTACGAGCCAAGTTTCTCACCCAACGAACCATTCGTTCCAATGCGATGCTCGACGATCTTATCCTTAGTCTTGTCATCGCGGATTGCGTATTCCATGCCTGGTTCGTTGGGATAGCGAATCATCCACGTCGCCTCTCCAGTTGGAGTGCCGAACGTTACCGAGTTGATGGAATCGTTCACCGCCAGTTCTCGATGCAAGACAGTCTTCCATTCTCGCAGCTGTTTCGGGTCCAACTTCTTTTCGGCAATAAGTCGAGAGACATGATCGGTCACCAAAACGGCATTCCGAAGGTAACTGTTGACGCTCACTTCGATCCGAGCCGTGGCCTGGTCCATGACTCGTCCCGCCAACTCATCGGCAAGTCGCCGACCTTGCCAAGATGCCACAAGAGTAAACGCGATGACCACCGCGAGAACCGGCAGCAGGAACAAAACCGAACCAGTGAACTTGATCGAAGGGAGCTTCATGGTCTTCGAGATTGTCTCCAAAAATAGCCACAGATGAACATTGATGAATACTGATGGTTGCCGGGGTTAAATACCAAATCGTTTGATTCCGACAAGAGGCTTGTCAAGATTGAACAAAAGATATCGATCCATAACCCCGGCATCCGAATAGACGCCGATCAGATCTTGTTCGTCAGAGAGAAGAATACAGAGAGGGCTCATGGAATTTTGCTTCGGGTTTCTTGTCTGTGTTCATCCATGTCCATCTGTGGCTACTGATCGAACTACTTCTTGGTCAACTCAAAAGTCACGCTCTCGATCTTACCTGTGAACGGGAACTCACCCATCTTCTTGTAGGCTGGATCAATCGCCGTGATCGAATCCCGACCGACCTCGAACGGTTCGATGCCGTGCTTGAAGGTAGTTCGCTTCAGTTTCCCTTGGCCTGCCGGTTGGCCATTGATGTAGAACTTCAACATACCACTCCCCAGCTTATTCCCATCGGGGATGAACTCTGTCTTGAGCGTCACCTCACCGTCGGGCAAGGCTCTGGTTCCGGGAACAGTTACATCAGCCAATTCGAAGAACGAATATCGGAAGTGAGGTTTCTGGTCCTTGACGTACAGCGACCACCCAGCCGAGAACCCACCGGCACAAGTAATAACACCTTTGGCACCTCCCTTGGGAATGTTGAGCTTGGCCGTGATGGTGTGCGCATTTGGGAATATCTGCGGTCCAATTGGTTCGGGGAGCCACACCTTGTTGCCGTAGTAGGTCCACTTAGTTTTCGGAGGACCCGAGGCACGCAGCAAGGGATTGAAGCGTTCCGAGAGTCGTGGATCGAGTGGAAGTACGTTATACTTCTTTGCTTCTTTCAGGAAGAGTTTTTGCAGTGTTTTGAGTTTTTCCGGATTCTTCTTCACGACGTCATCGGCTTGACTGAAGTCTTTCTCTATGTTGTAGAGTTCCCACTTGGCGTTCTTGAGGTCCTTCAAAGTACGTCCGCCTGTTTCCCAGGGAACACCACTTCGACTACACGCCAACCATCCGTCGTGATAGATAGCCCGATGAGTGAACATCTCGAAATATTGTGTCTTGCGTCGTCCTTTGGCCTTCGCATCCTCAAAGGAATACATCATCGATACACCCTCGATCGGCTTCTGCTTGATGCCGTTCACGACCTTCGGTTCGGGTATCTTGCACGCCTCCAAGACCGTCGGCACGACGTCAATGACGTGATGGAACTGAGTCCGGATTTCGCCCTTGGTCTTGAGGCCTTTGGGCCAGTGGACAATCATGGGGTTCCGCGTCCCACCAAAGTGGCTGGCGACTTGTTTGACCCAACTGAACGGAGCGGACATCGCCCACGCCCAAGCAACTGGAACATGAGGTTCACTGGATGGCTCCCCAATTTCGTCTATTCGGTTGATGGTACTTTGCAACCCGAGTTGTACGCCGAGCAAGCTGGCAATTTCGCTGAACGTTCCTTCGAGACCACCTTCGGCAGAAGCTCCATTGTCACCGACGATGTACATAATGAGTGTGTTGTCGAGTTCACCGGAATCC
>CAYYUU010000468.1:0-6328 GCA_964474955.1 uncultured Alcaligenaceae bacterium
GTGGCCGGGTCTTTGGCGCACTTGGTTCTTGTTGGATCATCTTGACCACACGTTGATACACGAGCCAGTCCGGAAGCCAACGCAAGAGTCGGATCAGCCATGTCGTCTGCCACGGGAAGTTATAGACTTTCGCTTTCCGGCGCAGGGCCATGAGGATTTTCTTCGCAGCCTTCTCGGGCGACATCAAAAACGGCAAAGTGTATCGAAACCGATCCACCATCCTGGTATCAATAAAACCCGGACAAACGGTCGTCACCGCGACATTATGACCCCGCAGTTGAATTCGCAGACCTTCGAGATACTTATTGACGCCGGACTTCGCCGCGCAATACGCCGAGTGTCCGGGCAGTCCCTTGTAGGCCGCCAAACTCGAAATCGCGGAAATGTGACCGGTCCTGCGTTCCATCATTTCCGGGAGTACCGCTTCGATCGAATAAATTACCCCAAGTAGATTGACCCTGACAATATTTTCGACGTGCTCAATGTTACTTTGGTCGAGATAGGTCGGACCAGCCAGTCCTGCGTTCGCCACCAGTAGGTCGACCGGACCAAGTTGGTCCCGGAGCGAATGTAGAGCAGCCTTCGTTTCTTCGCGGTTCGTGACGTCACCAGCCACGAAGGCCGCAGTCCCGCCAGCCTCTTGTATTTGGGTCGTGAGTTTTTCGAGCTTGTTCACCCGCCGAGCGAACAGCCCCACTTTCGCGCCTTGAACCGCCATGAGTTCGGCCAGACACCACCCAATTCCGCTGGAGGCCCCGGTTATGAGAACCACCTTGTTTTCGAACGACATGCAAGTCCCTTTTGTTGCTCGCTCCGGAGTCCCAGACCGATCGTCAGTTCCCAGTCCTTCCGTAGCATCTGGGCGAAGGGAGGATTCCCATCCGCGAGAAACCAAGCCTTCCGTCCCACTCCGACAACCCTCCGAATTGTAACAGGTCGTCGCAACCAAACGATGGTTACGCACGCTAGGACCAGTTGTGATTCTGGGCCTTCTGTGCGAAGATGATCAAGACCGCACAGAGGATCAGCTGTCGGTATGGCATACTTATAAGAACTTCGAACCTCGGCAGCAACCAGCGCGGTTCAGCCAGATTCATTGCGGACTGCTGCCTCGGAGCCTTGGAACGGCGAAAAATTGTAGCCCCGGTCGTGAGGCTGGGGAAAAAAGCGACACGAACACCTAAATAGTTTACTTTCCGGAACCGGGAACCGGCGAAAGTTTCACTCTTTCTCCATGGCCCCGCGTCCTGACTCATAGATAGTTCCGCAACACATCAAGCCGTCGCATCTTGAGAGGTCACAAAATGACACATCTACCCCCAGTCTCAACACCGGGCGGTCTTGGCAGAAGCCGAATGCTCCTTTTCCTTGGGTGTGCGTTCGTCGCCCTGAGTCTCCCCACGATCACGACCGCCCAAACCGCCAAAGCCCCTCGGCCCACGCGACCTCCGATTCCCAAGACATACGCCGTCAAACTTCGCTATCAGATCAACGCCGCACGTGACCAACACGTCCTCCAATTCGATGCCATGATCCGGAATCTCAAAGGGTTGGGATTTGAGTTCGCCCCCCCACTTTCGGAACTCCCCAACACGATCCGCGAAGACCGAGCGATCGACACATTGACCGGCTACATCCCCGGGAAAAAAGCACTCAACCTCTTGCGTGTGCCAAGAATCGTATCAGTCCGCCTGCGTCCAAGCGACTTCGACTTGCCAAAGGACCCACGCGAGCGGGTCCTGGTAGAACTTGACGTCGCATCCGGTTTTTCGCCCAAGCAGCAACTCGAGTTCTTGGATCAGTTACGTGCGTTGCTGGACATCTTCCGATTCAACGAAAGCGTCGGCTACGACCACCGAGGAATCACCGGACAACCTTTCACTCGTCTTCGCGGCACGATTCCCGTCTCGTTTCTCGACACGGTCTTGAAAGACGTACGCCGACAGCCGACGAATTGGTTCAGCCCCGTCATTCCGTACGAGACGCTCCCCGCACTCATTCAATCCACCAACCCCGTCCCGCTCCTCAAGGTGTTGCCGGACAAGACTCCACCCCAACCGCTCCCCTTCCTCCAACCTCGCGGAGCGATCCCCGAAGCGCCCGCAGGCGTCGCGGCCTACAATAAAATCGGCGACCGACTCTGGAAAACAATCACCACAGATTGGCCCGCACGGCTGCGAGATTCCGAACCCCTGCGAATCGAAATCATTCTGACGGTCCCACCCACGGGCAAGGGATGGCGAAAAGCATTGGAAGAGGCCACGCCACGATTGGTCATCGAAGGACGCATCGGGAACATCGTGACGGCCACGTTTGGCGAAATCATAATGGACAAAGGAAAGCTCGTCGCCCCACAACTCAGCTCGGCCCCGAATGGAATCAAAGCCCTCTCGCTCCTCGAATCGGTCTCGACCATCCGACTCCCGGAACATCCCGCCAACGGAGTCACCGCGACCATCCGGTACCCGGCACAAAACTCCAAGGCACTGGAAAAATCCGGCCTCGTGGCTTTCCACAAGAAAGGCCACCGCGGAAAAGGAATCCGGCTCGCAATCCTCGACACCGACTTCCGCAATCATAAAAAACTCATCGCCGACGGCAAACTCCCGAAATCGACAATACTCGTCGACCTGACCAAAGAGCGAAATCGCAACGTCGAACCCGAACCCTATCCGGGAAGACCAGACGAAATTGGCCACGGTACGCAATGTGCCTTCGCAGCATCCCTCGCCGCCCCCGAAGCTGAAATAGTCCTGGTCCGGATCGCCGACGATGATCCGACGATGCTCAAGACGTTCTTCGAGTACGCTTCGGGACGGATCCTCATGTCCGAATACCTGTCACGTCAGTCGAGCACGTTTGAAGAAGAAGCCAACGCCTTGAACCTTCGAGCACAAGCTCTCAAGATCGAACGGAGACTTGTCCTGAACACCTTCAAAGACGAGGAAGAACTCAAAAAGCGTTACTACTACTTGAAAAATATCCGGCCGTGGGTGTTCACTCCGCGAGAGTGGTACTTCCACCGCCAAAAAGTCTATGACCGCGACGAAGCCATCTACAAGAAAAAGGTCGCATCGTTCTACAAACAACTGGCCGACGTCAAGAAACTCAGGGGGCTTGACATCATATCGAGTTCGCTCGTTTGGCCCGACGGGTATGCGCTCTCGCGTCGCAGCGCACTCACCAATTTCATCGATACGCAAGTTCGGCGGGTGATACTTCCCGAATGTCTGCGAAATTTTAATTCGCACATCCCCAAACTAAGTCGTTCGGCCCAGGGCGAAATGGCCCAACAAGACATCCGTCCCTTGTGGTTCCAATCCGTCGGAAACAACGCCGGCCAAGCTTGGACCGGCCGCTTTCTGGACTTCGACGACAACGGCGTATTAGAGTTCCGACCGACCGACGCGGCCCCAAAAAAGCGAGCCCCACCGTTGCCAGCCGGGAGCTGGACCCGAGAACTAAATTTCGTGCAGTGGAAACCGTTCGCGAAGAAAGCAAGGCCGGAACTGCCCGGCGACAAGACACGCTACCGGGTCTCGCTCCAGTGGACCGAACCACACATCCCCGAATATTTCTTCCGCCCAGGGGAGAAAGACTTCTATCGATTCCCGCTCGCCGGGTTGCGTATGGTCGTCCTTCGTCAGCGGGACCCGTCCGGCAAAACGCTCCCCGCCGACGATTTCGAAGTCGTGGCCCGGTCGGATGCATCCCCCACGCCATTCGACTTTTATGCCAGCTCGCAATCCTGGGTCCAACGACTCAACTACATCCCAGCTTCGGCGACATATTCCTTGCAGGCCGAATGGGTCGCCGATCAACCAGGCCGCTACGCCATCCGCATCGAACGCCAACTTCCCACGAAGTGGCTCGTCGAAGTCGGACCGAAACCCAACTCGTTGCAATACAACAAAATCACGAGTCTCCTGCCGACAGGCCTGCTCCCGGTCATCATCAAGAACGTACCCGGCCACGGTCCCAAGGTCGTCACGCCGACGTTGACCAAATTGGAGCCAAAGTGGGAACTCAATATGCGCCTCCTCGTCCGGGCAATCGACGGCCCGCACGCGAAAGAAGGCCGCCCCGTGTGGAAAGAATTCTCCACACCCGAGGGAACGATTGGCCTTCCCGGTGACGGGCGAGGCTTGATTCCGGTCGGAGCCTTGAACCTCGATGGGAAACGGCAACCCTACAGTTCCCCCGGACCACCTGCCGGAATGGACCTGCTGAAGAGTCCCAGGGTCTTTGGATTCGATGCCCTCGGCATCGGCGACGAGGGGAATGGCCCGGCGTTTGGGAGTGGCGTGGCCACGCCTTTCGTCGCAGGAATGGCCGCAAGCATACTCAGTTCGGGGCAATCGAAGCAAGAACTTTATCGCAAGCTCCAGGGTCGGAAATGATCAAGACTGGTTGGGTCTTTGCGTCCGGGATTTGCTTGCCGGGAGAACTCGTGCTAGCTTTTCGTTGGCGTAAGAAGGAGTCTTCAACGCGATCGCGCACCACTCGTTTTCCCCGGAAGCAGGATCTATGCTGACAGCACAAGTAATCCCCACCGCGGGATACTCCCTGATCCACCTTGCGATTGCAGTCGGAGCAGGTATTTGCATCGGTGTGTTGGCGCTGTTTGCCGGCAAGTCAATGTTGTCTCCGCAATCCAAAGCGCCGTCTGACAACCCATCAGAAGTCTACCTTCACCAAACCGAAAAACGCCTCGCCCACAGGCGACAAGGTCGAATGATCGACCTTGCGATCACCGACATTGACCGGCACGAGCAACCGATCAAGGGTTGGATCATCGATCGATCCACCGGCGGGGTGAAGTTCTGGGCCGAAAAAAACTGGAAGGTCGGGTCCCTGCTTTGCATCCGAGTCGCCCACCTCGCCGATGCCATGCCCTGGATCGAGGTTCGTGTCAAGCACTGCAAACAATCCCAAAAAGGCTGGGAACTCGGCTGTCAGTTTCTGCAACCGCTCACCTGGAACATCCTGCTGGCCTTCGGTTAGGCCGATTCAGTCTCTGGAAATTGCAAGCGTCCTACCCTCACTTGGTGATTGATTCTAATACAATTCACCAGGCGAGGGTTTACATCGTTTTGTAGTAGGCGCACTCCGTGTGCCATTGTTTTTGTCTTGTTTTGGAGTGCGGCAACTCGCTGCCGCTTTGGTATTTGGCTTTTGGTTGTTGTCTCTCACTTCTTGCCTCCCCAATCTCATGTCAAGCACCCAAATCATCGGCCGTCTCGCGCCTTCACCAACCGGAGCCCAACACGTCGGCAACGCACGGACATATCTCATAACGTGGTTATCAGTCCGTTCTCGCGGGGGGAAACTACCCCTACGCATCGAGGACATCGACTCTCCCCGAACAAAACCCTGGGCCACCGAACAAATCTTCGAAGACTTTCGATGGCTTGGCCTAGACTGGGACGGCGAGCCCGTTACCCAAACAACTCGCACCCATCTGTACGAGTCAGCCCTTGAAAAATTAAAATCCCTGGAACTCGTCTATCCCTGTACATGTTCTCGGAAAGACGTCGAAGAAGCCGCCTCGGCCCCGCACGCCGGTCACCAAGGGCCGATCTACCCGGGGACCTGCGCGCACAGGAAGAGCACCGACGCCGATCAACTCGACGTGCCGCATTCCTGGCGGTTTCGAGTCGGCTCAACTCCGATCACTTCGTTCGTCGATGGGTTTCGAGGGAAGACATCACTCCCTCAAGAAGAACCCGACGGAGACTTCGTAATCTGGAAAAACGACGGGACACCGGCCTATCAACTCGCGGTCGTCGTGGACGACGCGGACATGGGAATCACCGAAGCGATCCGCGGCGACGATTTGATTCCGTCGACGCCACGCCAGTTGATGCTATACGACGCCCTGAAGTTACAACCACCGAATTTCGTTCATGTCCCCTTGGTCGTCGGAACGGACGGACGGCGTTTGGCTAAGCGCCATGGTGACACCCGGTTGTCATCGCTCCGAGAAGCAGGCGTGACTCCCGAGGCCTTGTTGGGACTGTTAGCGTGGTCTTGCGGATGGCTCCCGGAAATTCAAGAAATTTCGGCAGCAGCGGTGTTACCATTGTTCCGACTCGAATCGATTCCACCCCAGCCATTCGTATTGGAGTCCGAGTCGTTAGAGCGAATTGGATATTTCTTTCCGTAGAGTGGACAAGCGGAGCGTAAGCGAAGCGATGGCCCACCTTTTTCTTTCTGCTCCCTGTTCCTTATTCCCTGAACTCAACTCCCCTCTCGTTTGTCTTTCTTCCGAGTAACACTTCCGGAGGAAAGCCCCATGCCCGAAGAAAGAGAAATACGAGCCGACTAC
>CAYYUU010000469.1:0-6318 GCA_964474955.1 uncultured Alcaligenaceae bacterium
TTAAGCACAAACCCAAGACGGCGTTTGATGGAGAATCGCTTGTTCCATTATTAACTGGAAAAGGGAAGTTAAAACGCAAAGCTATCTATTTCCATTATCCGAACTATGCGTGGCATGGTCGGAATCAACTTGGCGGAGCTATCCGCGAAGGAGATTATAAACTCATAGAACGATATGCGGATGGGTCACTCGAGTTATATAACCTCAGACGAGATTTGAGTGAGAAACATAACCTCGCCAAGACCATGCCCAAGAAAGCGGTTCAACTTCGCCAGAAACTCCGGCGCTGGCTTCGCGATACAAACGCCGCCATGCCAACACTCCGAAAGAAGTGATGATTCGGTGTGCCGTTCTTCCCTCTGCCCGCAAAAAGGCGGAGGGACGTGGAAACCCAAATCGTTACCTCGTGTGTTGTGCGGTGTTCGATATAGTTGTTGACACGTCGGATTCGCAGCTCGACAAATCGAAACAACGCCGAAAGGAGCCACACGAAATGAGACCACTCGTTCTGATGTTCGTTGCCGCGATGACACCCATCTTGTTGACCACTTCTACTTTTGCTCAATCCGAAAAAAGAAATTCTGGCCGTTTGAAAGCGTGGGGCGAGAAACGCGACCGCGACGAAAATGGTGACAACCAGTTGTCATTGACAGAATTGACGGCCTACTTCCGAACCCAAGCCCAGAAGCAACAACAACGGTTCGGTGGGAACTTGCCGAAAGCTGTGCCGATGCAACAGAAATTCGGCTTGGTGTATGCCAAGGAAAAAGGAGTCGATGAGAATCTTCTCTCGCTCGACGTCTACGCTCCCAAGAAGGGCAAGAATCATCCTGTGATGGTCTTCATTCACGGCGGCGGTTGGCGGAAAGGTGACAAGGCGAACAAGGTCGTCTCACGCATCAAGGCTCCGCATTTCGTCGGAGCAGGTTATGTCCTCGTGAGCATCAACTATCGCCTCTCGCCAAAAGTCAAGCATCCTACACACGTCCAAGATGTCGCGAAAGCACTAGGGTATGTTCACAAGAACATCACGAAATACGGCGGGGATCCCAAGAAAATTTTCATCATGGGTCATTCGGCAGGAGCACACCTCGCGGCACTCGTGGCTGTCGACGAGCGCTATCTGAAGGCCGAAGGAAAAGACCTTGGCCTCTTGAGTGGTGTCGTCTTGCTCGATAGTGCAGCGTACGATATTCCGCGATTTGTGAAAGACCTCAAGGCCGGTCCGCAGATGATCGCGATGTACAAAGCCGCGTTTGGTCCGGAGAAAAATTGGAAGGACGCTTCCCCGCGAACGCACGTTGCTCCGCAGAAGAACATTCCTCCGTTCCTGATATTCCACACGGGCAATCGGCTCGCGGGAGCCACGCTCTCGCGAGAATTGGCGAACGCTCTGAACAAAGCCGGTTCGCCCTCGCAAGCTGTCCACGCGTGGGACAAAACTCACGGGACCATGAACAGCGACATCGGTCGACCCGGTGACTGGTCCACGCAGATGGTTATGGCGTTTTTGAAAACGCCGAAGGACGTCAAAGAACTGAAAACCGAGGGACGACCAGCCAAGACGAAAGCGGCAAAAGGCGGTATCTTCGACAAACTCGATACCAACAAAGACGGGAAAGTAAGCAGGAAGGAATTTCAGCGGTTGCCCATCGCGAAGAAACGTCCCAAACTGTTTGACGCTCTTGATCGAAATGGCGACGGCTACATCACGCGAGAGGAATCGCAAGCATTCACGCGGCGCCGGTCGCCCAACCGCGAATCGAACGCACCGCGTCCAAAATCCGAAGAAGAAAATTAGAGCCGACAAAGACGAGAAGTAAAACCACGGCCACGAGCAAAACGGGTCCGGCTTGTTGGACCCGTTCCCAACTCGGTCGCAAAACTTTTGGCATGAAGTGGTCGGCGATGCGGCTGCCGTCTAACGGCGGAATCGGAAGCATGTTAAAAGCCGCTAACAAAACGTTCACGAAGACGAACATCTCAAGGCCCGTCAAGATCGCTTCTTCGAGTCGCGGCGGCAAAAGATGAGTGCTCCCGAAAAGCACAATCAGCCCAACGCAAACAGCCGCGAGACAAACATTCGAGATAGGGCCAGCGGCGGCACACACCATGAACCCCCACGACATGTTGACGCCTTTGCGAAACCGCAAGGGTTCGATGGGAACCGGCTTGGCCCATCCAAAGCCGCCCGCCAAAAGCGGGATGACCAGAGTTCCTATTGGGTCCATGTGGACGAGCGGATCGACCGACAACCGCCCCTGGAGTTTGGCCGTGTCGTCGCCGAGCATCCACGCACTCCACGCATGAGCCCACTCGTGGACCGTGAGCGAGAGCAATAACGGCACGAAGAGAGCGATTCGCTGGAGTAACCAATCATCGGGGATTGACATGGGGATGTCTCTGGAATGGGACGGCCAAAGGATCTTGAGGGCTCATGGCCGAGAGGGCAAACGTTACTTCTTCTTGGGGATAAGGGAGTTGGTAACCTTGTCGCCGACCTGAAATCCCGGAGCCGACTTGATTCTGGGGTCAGGCACTCGGCGTCCAATGGCCACAGTTGCACGCACGGCGATTATCTCAATTTGGCCGAGGTACTTTGGTTGCTTGCCCAACCGAATAACCATCAAGACAGATTTCTTGGTAAGTCCTTGGTCTTTGCCGAGATTGATCTGGACCATATCCTTTGAGACTTTCGTGACTTTTCCTTCGAGGAGCGGGCCCTTTCCTCCTGGCACTCGTGGTCGAGGGTTTGCGACCTGTGCTTTGGCTAACTTGATTATCGCGTCGCGAAGCGCATCGGTTAAGCTTTCCGTTCGCTTCACCAAGACTGCGTTCTCTGCCGCAAGAGCTTGGAGTTTCTGACGCAGCACATCGTTCTCTTTGCGGAGTTTCAGGAGGGGCCGGTCGTTCTTCCCCTTGATCAATTTCATAACCGCTGCAAGTTTTTGGGAGACCGCTCGCGACTCTTCCTGAGCCACAAGCAGTTCCTTCTGGAGTTTCTGATTCTGAACCCGCAATTGTTGGATTAAGGCTTCGTACTTTTTGCGTTCGAGTTCTTGTTGGGCCTCGTTCGTCTGGGCCATCAACGTGGACGAAGTCCCGAACAAAGCACTCAGCGTGAGGCTCAAGATGAGCCCAAGGGTCAACATGGGATTCCGTGGATACATAGTCGGCTCCCTGTAAAAGAAAGTTGTCAGGTGACATTTGGAATGGTGAATTTATTTTCGCACAATCACCGGAATCCCATGTTCCGGTTTGAGCGTCACAACGGCCCGAAGTGTCAGTTCAAAACCTGCCTTCAATTCCAAACTTTGGATATGTTGAACGATCGTTGCCAGTATCATTATACTTTCGAGCATCGCGAAGTTATTACCGATGCACAGCCTCGCTCCGCCGCCGAACGGAAAGTAAACGAACTTGTGCAAGTCGTCGGTCGAGCCATCGAGCCAACGTTCGGGGCGGAATGCTTCGGGTTCGTCCCAGTATTCGCCCTTTCGGTGCATAACCCACTGTGACATTAGCGCCGTCGAACCCACGGGGAAACGATATCCGCCGACCTCACATTCGGTCTTCGTCACGCGGCCCAGAACATATGCCGCCGGATACAGTCGCATCACTTCTTTAATCACGGCGTCGGTATAGATTAGTTGTGCTCTATCTTCCGCAGTGACGGGGCGATCTCCGACAACACGTCGGACCTCTTCCTGCAGCTTCGTTAGAACTTCGGGATTTGTTGCGAGGAGATACAACGAAAACGCAAGTGTATTCGCGGTCGTTTCGTGACCCGCCAAAAATAGCGTGATGGCTTCGTCGCGGAGTTGTTTGTCGGTCATCCGTGAGCCGTCTTCGTCTCTCGCACGCAGGAGCACCGAGAGTAAATCGTTCTTCTCTTCGTGGCTTGCGCGGCGGTCGGCTATGAAGCGATAAATCAATTTGTCGACTCGCTTGATGGCTCGCGTAAAACGGACGTTGGCGGGCGTCGGGATGTATAAGGGCAATGGTGGTGTCACGCTTCCCCAGCGAGCGAGAAAGCTGTGCATCATCACCGTCAACGCGTCGCCGATGTCGCTCATGTCGTCGGTCACGTCGGCGTCAAAAAGGGCTTTGCCGATGATCTCGAGCGTGACGCCTATCATTTCCTGGAACACATCGAGTTCCGCGCCATCCGTCCACCGGTCGACCATCCGTTGGGTGTATTCGACGAAGGAGTCGGCGTAGCTCCCGATCTGGTGTTTGGAGAACATCGGTTGCATGAGCCGACGTTGTTTGAGCCAGAACTCGCCCTCGCTACTGAGAAGCCCGTTTCCCAGGATTGGCCACAATAAATGCAACACATATGTTTTCTTGGCAAAGTTCTTGGCCTTATGGACGAGCACTTCTTCGATCAAATCCGGATCGCTGATGAGGATCATGCGACGGTTGACGAGACGAAAGCTCACGACGTCGCCATATTCCTTGGCCATCTTCGCGTAGAAGCCGACGATGTCCTTGTGGAACTCGCCGAGGTTGCCGGTCAGGAAGTTGCCCTTGGGTCCTGGGGGGAGTGTGGGAGCTGCGACCACAGCCATGAGCCTGTCTCCTTGTGAGAAATGTCAACCGAACCAAAGGGCATCTACAAAATAATTTGAGATGAGAATTACCTCTGGCATGGTGATCCAAGGACCGAGAAAGTGCAAGAGGGATCTCGGCGATTTCGAAAGGCCTGAGCAGGGCGGAGGCATTTCTTTATTTCGGATTTTGTCCGTGTCCATTTTCGCGCAGGGGTTGTGTGAACTCGAATCGACTTGTGTCTTCTCGGTTGTGTTGGCAGTCCTTTTGGTTGTTCTTCGGCTGAAATTCTCAGACGCTAGGTTGCTGGTAACCCTTGGAGTTGTGGTCCCGCTCTTTCTCTTTGGGTCTGTTGCAGTTCTCTCGTGAAAAGACAACGGCCGGCCTCAACCCAACGGCTAACTTCTTGAACAACATTGCTCAACGTGAACTTCTCCAGTCGCGTTCGCAAAGAGCTAAGGACCGTCATGATCACCGAACGACGCCTGGCCCCCGATTCGGTCTTACTCGTACGACCACACTTTCGCGTCTCCGCTTTGTGGCGAAGATTGCGTTCGGACCGATTGTTCGTTGGCTCTACTTGAGGATGTAAAACGAACACGAATAACTTCTCGGAGTTACTCGTCAACTCGTTTGGCAAGCGAACGAACGTAGCCTCGTCGGTGGGAGTTTGGTCGGTCATTTCTTCGCCCGCCCGAGAACACAACGCCTCGAGGGTTTGTTGCAACAACACGACTTTGGCCTCGCGGCCTTTACTCAACCGATTATCTTTTTGATACTTCTTGGCTTGATCATAGAGTTGACACAACTTGTCGAGGAACTGGCCATACTCGCAGTTCCCGCAAACGTTGGTTCTCCGCTTCGAGTTGCTCCAGGCGGGTGGTCAGTTCGGAGATCGTTTCGTCGCGTTGTTTCAGTTGGTCTTGGACGTCTTGAGTCATACTCTTGCATTAGCAATTGCCGACATCAGGGAAAGGCCAAAACAACCGAACTTGCCTTTTCTCCCCAAAACGAAAATAAACCCGTACTCCGCGACGACTTCCCCGTGTCTCTCGTCCGAGAATTGATAGATCATGACCCGGTCGAACCAAGTGAACCACGGACGTTGCGCGCCACGGCGTCGCAAGCATCGGCGAGCGAGGAACTCGCCGTCATGTCCGCCAACGTCCGCTGGACAAGCCGGAAGTACGGATCGAGGGCGATTCAGTCGGGACTCGCGACGATCTCCTCGTGGGTCGGATTTTCGAGTTCGAGAAGCAACAACCCCGCGTGACTGTGAACGACTCCGTCGAAGTACCTCCGGTGATCGCCGACCTGAACGCGGACGTAAAGGGGGTTCATGAAATGGACCGTCGATGCCCGGACGGACTCGAGCAAGTGAGACTTGGCGTCGTCACCAATCCATTCGCCGACATCGCGACCGAGCAGTTCGTTCGATTCCCTCCCGAGCCACTCGACCACGTTCGCGCTGACGTGGTCGAATTCGCAGGTTGGATTCGTCCAACCCCAGCAACACCCCGTGCGGCTGAATCGATCCAGGTATGTGAATTGGTTCCTTATCGCAATCCGTGATGTCCACAATTGGAGTTGAGTTTGGACGTTCCATGGAATCCCATCGATGCTGTCAGGAATCTTGGCGGCTAGTTGCTTTTCGCTCCGCGAAAAGTGTTTTGTCTTGGTATCTTCTCGCGGAGCGAAAAGCAACTTTACCAAAAAGCCCTGGTTGTTCCGTAAGAGGTCAGCTCGACGCGAACGAAAACGGTCGCC
>CAYYUU010000470.1:0-6311 GCA_964474955.1 uncultured Alcaligenaceae bacterium
CTATTCTTTTGCGAGCGGCCCAACAAAACGCCTTTTCCCTTTCTGAGCTTGGTGGGTCTCAAGCTCGTTCCCTTGCATCGAGGTTGTCATGGCAGATGCCTCTCGCGCGTTCCGTTTCTCGTGGCTTGTCGTAGTGTTCACGTTGGTGAGTCCCATTTCCGCAATGGGACAGATGCCTCCCCCTCCCGGGACCAAGCTCCCGGAACTCCCTTCTCCACCAACTCCTCCGGGGGGAGGTGGTCCCGAAAGCATTCCTCCTCTCAAGATCAAACCCAAAACACCCGTTTCGAAATTGTTGCCGAAAGCTCCCGGCACAGTCCCAGACGCGACGAAGTTCGTGACCTCGTTGGGTGACGTCCCACAGATTGGTCTGGAGAAGCAATTTCCCAAGAAACAACGGACCCTCTCAAAGGTTCTCACGCACCAACACCACATGGTGACAAAGATTCTGTACGTCAACAAGAAGGACCAAGACGGCTATCTCAAGGCCCTGATTCAGCAACGCAAGGATTTGCAAGGCGTGCCGTTTTTGATGGGCGAGAAGTGTCGGCTTGCCAAAGAATGCTGGGGTTCGTTCCAGGTTTGTCGGCGTAGCATCCACGCCGCGTTGAATGCTGCGGTAAGCCTTTCCTACCCAGCCAGGGACATCAGCCGCAAGAAGCCTGGCGACATGAAACGCCTGGCGGCTACCCAGATGTGGAGTGGATTCGACGCCTTCCTCACCCAAGACTCACACGTTGGTTTCAAAACAGACCCGGCGGCGCAAAAAACTCATGCTTCCATTTTGATGCAGATTCTCGCCCCCGAATGTAAAGAGTTCAAGGAAGGACTCATCGCAAACCTGAGCCAAATTCCCCACGTCCACGCGACCAAGTCTTTGGCTCATTTGGCCGTATTTGCCGAGGCCAAAGAAACACGCCAGCGAGCCATGAAAGCCCTCCAACTTCGCCGTGAAAGACACTACACCAAAGTCTTGGAACGCGGACTGGATTACCCCTGGCCCGAGGTCGCTCGCAACGCCACAGAAGCCATCGTTGCACTCGACCGCAAAGACATGGTGCCGCAACTGATTGCCATGCTCGAAAAGAACGATCCACGAATACCGCTCGAAAGCAACAAGGGACAGTTCCAGGTCCGTCACCTTGTGAAGCTCTTGCACAACCAGAACTGCTTGCTCTGTCACCCTCCGGTACACCAGAATGTGCCCACCAACATGGCGGCTGCCCGCTTCGGACGAACTACAGTCGGAGGATTTGTAGTTGGTCGTACCGATCACAGGCTTTCATCGACAGGTTTGGAAACCAACGAACCACGCTTTCAGGCAGCGATTCCAGAATCGGCGAGGACCCAAGCAATCTCGACTGCCCCGACCACAACGCCGAATCAAACCCAAGTCGTCCAGGAACAGGTCGTGAGCATGCAGCAACCCGATAGCGACATGCCCATGTCTCAAGTCCCAATTCCTGGTCAAGAGATGCCATCTGCGTCTGGCCAATACGGATCGCAACACCACCACGTCGCCGTTCGTTTGGACGTGACGTATCTGCGACCGGATTTCTCTCGCATGGAAAAGGCGAAGGACGTCGCTCCGTGGCCCGAGTTACAACGCTTCGATTACCTCGTGCGACGAGCCGCTATCTCCAAGCAAGCCGCCAAGAAACTCTCGGCCCAAATCCGCAAGAGTTACGAAAGCGGGCTCTCGCCGTATCAACGGTACGCGCACGCAGCCCTTCGTACACTCACGGGCAAAAACCTTCCACCCGATGCCAAGGCGTGGCGAAAGGCGTGTAAGGTGGCTCGGCAGTAAGCACTTGTGGCGGATCGCTACAGAGTTGAAACAAGGAGCAAAGTCCACACAATAAAGGAGAAACGTCTCGAATCGCCGTTCGGATCGTGGGCGGTCGGAGGAAGAAGAGGCGTAGTTTGTGGTGCCTGTTCGCGGGGGCGGTAGGGTCAAGAAGAGTCGTATTTGTTGTCTTGGCTGAAAGCCTCGCAGTATTTCCTTTCTTGGGGCGATAGATCTTAGCCATGGCCGTCAGGCCGCAGGAAACGAAAGTGTTCTTACCATCCGGTGGGCTGACGCCCGCGGCTAAGATCTATCGCCGCTGCGCGGCTCAAAACAATAGACAAATCCGACAATTGTTTATCCGTTTGCCCCCGCGAAAGGCAACTCTCACAACATCCCCTTCTTCCTCCCTTCGCCCGTCGAGCGAAGTCGCACAACGCCTGTCTCGGGAGACACAGCCATGAAGGAACCTCAAGACATTTTTTACGAGGCGCTGGAGAAAGATCCGACCGAACTCGACGCCTTCCTCGACGAAGCGTGCGGCGACAACGCAACTCTGCGGGCGGAAATCCTCGAACTGCTCAAATATCACGAAACAACGAGCAAGTTCTTGGCGAGCCCGTTGGCCGGTGCCAACATTCCAGCCGACCCGCTCAACTCGGTCAACGATTCGACGCAGATTTCCGAACGTCCTTCGCCAAGCGTCGAGGATTCTAACACAACTTATCAAGGACGTCCCTCCGCCTGGAACGACACTCGGCCACTCCGAAAGGCCAAGCTCCCATTGCCCAACTTGCCAGGGTATCGGCTGTTGCACGAGATCGCCCGTGGTGGAATGGGAGTCGTCTATCTGGCCCATCAGATCCACGCCGACCGAACCGTCGCGCTCAAGATGATCCTTTCGAGCGAACTCGTCGACGACGAAACCAGAGAGCGATTCCGCACCGAAGCCCACGCCATCGCTCGTTTGCAACATCCCGGCATCGTCCAAATCTACGACGTCGGTGAGAACGAAGGGCATCCGTATTTCTCGATGGAGTTCTGCGAATCGGGAAGCCTCACCGAATACCTCGACGGAACCCCATTGGGAGCCAACGACTCGGCCAACGTGATGCGAGATCTGGCCGACGCCATCCAAACGGCTCACGATGCCAACGTCATTCACCGCGACCTCAAACCGGCCAACGTTCTGCTGGCTTTGCGCCCGGGTGAGATCGATTCGAGGCCCGAGGGAAAACGCCCGCCGTTGTCGTCGTTGGTGGCCAAGATTGCCGACTTCGGATTGGCGAAAAAACTCGACGACGCCACTCTGACAAGCACCGGCATGGTCATGGGGACGCCGTCGTATATGTCCCCCGAACAAGCCGCCGGATCCAAAACCATAGGCAAGGCAACCGACATTTATTCGCTCGGAGTGATTCTTTACGAATGCCTCACGGGAAGGCCACCATTCCGGGCGGCCAACAGTGTCGAAACGGTCTTTCAAGTCATCCACGAAGAACCCGCATCGCCAAGACAACTCCAGCCGAGTATCCCCAAAGATCTGGAAACGATTTGTCTGAAATGTCTTCAAAAGGACCCACAACGCCGCTACGCCAGCGCCCGCGAGTTGGCCGATGAGTTGAGCCGTTTCCTGGAAGGCAAATCGATCCATGCCCGGCCCGTGAGTGGTCCGGAGAAAGCCTGGCGCTGGTCCAGACGAAATCCGCTCGTGGCCGGGCTCTTCGTTGCGCTTGTTCTCGTCTTGATTTTGGGAACCGCGATCGCCACAACCTTTGCGATCCAATCTTCGATCAACGAGGGAATCGCCAAGGAGAATTTCCTCCGGGCCGAGAAGGAAAAAACCAAGGCCAAAGCCAACGCCGAGCAAGCAAAGAATAACGCACAAGCCGCGAAAACGAACGAGGATGTTGCCAAGGCCAACGCCGAGGTCGCGAAAGCCAACGAGGATGTTGCCAAGGCCAACGCCGAGGTCGCGAAAGCCAACGAGAAAAAGGCGCTGGCCAAAGAAAAAGAGGCCCAGAAGTTGGCCAAGCAACTGGCCGAAAAAAATAAAGAACTGGATCAACAGATCGAGCGATTGAATCGCCTCCTTTTCGATGCTCAACTCCAGAAGGTGGGTTTGGTCTACCGATCCTCGCCGGACGAGGCGTATGGCCTCCTGCACGATTACAAAGTTTGTCCGATTGCTCTCCGTGGTCCGGCGTGGCATTTTTACCACAACCTTTGTCGACCTGCCCGAACCGAACTCCGTTGGCCCAAAACGGGGCTCTTTCCGCCTCGCATCAACGTGCTCGCTTTTTCTTCCGATGGGACCATCTTGGCCGCAGCCGGTGGACGATCCGCTCGACTGCGAGGCGTCCACGGAGAAATCAAATTTTGGAAATTCCCTGGACCGAAAGATCTTGGAGTTCTCAAGGCGCACGACCGCCTTGTCACGTCTATGGCCTTGAACAAGGACGGGACCAAGGTAGTTTCGGCCAGTCAGGACGGGACAGTCAAAGTCTGGGTCGTCCCGACGTGGAAGCTCCTCGCCTCGTTTCCCGGATTTCGCCGGGGAAGAGCGAGTGTCCAGTTCGGGCCGGATGACAACACGGTCATCAGTGTCGGAGTTCTCCCATCGCGCCAACGGCAATTGATTTTCGAAGTGAGAATCGGTGACGTCCGCCAGAAAAAAGTGGTCCGAACGTTCCAGCTCAAGCAAACCTCGACGTACGCGTTTCCTCGATTCAGCCCCAACGGGAAATTGCTAGCTTGCGTCGAGGTAAAACAAAACGCCAAAGCGAAGAAGGCCGATTGGACGATCACCGTTTATGACGTTTCGACAGGCAAGGTGAAAACCACTCTCAAGACCGAGGATCAGCACCCCAGGTACATGACCTTTGGCCCAGAAGGTCAGCGCCTTGCCGCAATCTATCACAAGAAAAACGTGTACGTCTGGGACATTCCCAATTCCAAGGAAATCCACAAGTTCCAAGTCCCCGACGTCGGTCCCATCACGTTCAGCCCCGACGCAAAACACCTCTTCGTTGCAAGGCCAGGAGCTGTGGATGCTTGGGACCTCACCAAGGAAAAAGTGGTGACGTCGGCGCAAAGCTCCTTCACGACCATCGCGACCATCACTGCGAACGCGACCACGGGAACCATCGCTTTCGGTCGAGCGTTCAAGAATTCCGTCCAGTTGTGGAAGCCCTTCGCCGGGGGCGAAATGGCTGTGCTGCCGAAACTTCCTCCAGGGCAACTCTCTGTTTACAGCCGAGACCGCAAGCTGCTCGCGATGGCCAAGGACAAAGTCGTGCAACTCGTCGACGCGACAACTCGTAAAGTCATTGCCACGCTCGGCGAACATCCCACGCCCGTCAAGCATCTCGTGCTCAGTCGCGATGGGAAGACTCTGGTCTCCGTGAGCACCGCCGTCCAGACCAAGCAAATCCGAGGAGTCGGAAAGGTCTCACTCGCTGGCGAAAACACTATCAAGTTTTGGGACGTGACGAAGAAGAAAGTCAAGACCGTCTTGAAACTACCAGAAAGGCGCTGGCTCATGGCGTTGAGCCCCGATGGCCAAACGTTTGCCATGTCTTTGACAGCCCCGCCGCGTTTCAGTGGTCCGCCTGTGTCGGCCCGCATGAGCATTCGACTGTGGGACGTATCGAGCGGCAAAGTCATCCCCAATCTCGAAGGCAAAGACGCGCGGATGATCAAAGCGTTGGCGTTCAGCCCAGACAGCAAGTTTTTACTCTCGGGGAGCCAAGGAACCGTCAAAATCTGGAATGCCAAGACCGGCAAACTCGTAAAGGCTTTCATCGGACATACCGGTCCCGTCCATGCCATTGCGATGAGTCCCGACGGAACTCGCGTCGCCTCCGCCGCGGGCGATGGAACGTTTCGGTTATGGGACGTCAAGAATGGGATGGAAATTGCGAGACTGAAGGCCCACACGAAAAAGGTAAACGACGTCGTGTTCGGACCCAACAGCGAAGACCTCGCCTCGAGTTCGACGGACAAAACGATACGCCTGTGGGATGCCCGAAATGGACAACCACAAGCCGTTCTCCGAGGCCATCCCACCGGTGTGAATCGTGTGGAATTCTCCATAGACGGCACCATATTGGCCTCGCGAGGAAGCGACGACAAGGTTCGTCTCTGGAACCTTCGTCGTTCCAAAACGCTCGCGGTTTTCGACAACGCCTTTGGGCGGATCCGTTCGATTGCCTTCTCGAAAGACGAAAAATTCTTGCGAGTTCGCAGTGAGTTTTTCTTTGAGGGAGGCGGGGATACGGGCGAGAAAAGGACCTTTTACTATGACCTGACGACGGGACAAGCATTGCCCAAGGCTCCGGACATTTCGTTCCTGTCTGATTCTCGGGAAAGCCCGGACGGGAAACTCCGGATCGAGGTGGACGACAACGCCGACCGGATTCGTGTAGTGCAAATTTCTCGATAGAGAATGTCGCGTGAGCAAGGTTCTTTATCGGGCAATTCGCTCCCGAGACAAAGACAAAAACAAAGACAAAAAGTCCAAAGC
>CAYYUU010000471.1:0-6297 GCA_964474955.1 uncultured Alcaligenaceae bacterium
CCTATTGTTCCGAAACCGCCAATGCCGATATAATTCGGCGAGTGTTCGCACCTTTCTGCTTTCCTCATCTTCCGACGATCGTAACCGCTGGTCCGGAGCCGTGTTTATCCTGATAGGACGTTTGCAAAATGCAGAAGCCGGATCCCAATCGCATCCATCCTCTCTGGCGAGAAGAATCGCAAGACACCATCACGGCTCCACCCAAGAAACCATCGCGAGCCGTTCCGATTTTCATTTTGTTCGCGGTGATCGCGCTGCTGATCGGTTTGTTTCTTGGCATCGTGTTTTGGGCCAGACCCGACCCGAGCCCGATGTTCGTCCCGCTCTGGATCGACAACTACGAATCGCTCGTGATTCCGTCCATCGGCGGAAGTGAACAAGATCAGAACGCTGTGGGCCAGAACAACTTTTTCCAACGAGAACTCACAGAGGGGTATTCCTCTCAAAAGCGTTTTCAATTTTTGGAAGTGTTATCAAGCCTCAAAGATGTCTCCCGGCGTTGTGTGGTCTACGTCTCCGGCCAAGGCGTTCTCGGTCCCGAAGGCCAGGTCGAAATCTTGATGGCCGACACCAACCCGACCGACCCGAAAACTCGCATAACATTATCGACCATCTTGGAAGCTCTGAACGAATGTCCGTCCGGTCGAAAGCTCCTAATCCTCGACATTGCTCATGGTTTTGCGGACACACGCATTGGGAGCCCATCGGCGGACGTTGCGTCGGCCATTCCAAGTGAAATCGAAGCGGCGAATGTCCGCAACCTGTTGGTCTTGACGTCTTGTCGTCCCGGCCAAGTTACTCACCGGTCGGAGGCTCTTGGCCAGTCGATCTTCGGACATTACGTGAAGCAAGGGTTGAGCGGTTGGGCCAACGGATTTGGAACAGCGGGAAAACGCGATGGGCGAGTTTCGGCGAAAGAACTCGCGGTCTTCGTGACGGCTCGCGTTGATCGTTGGTCGAGACAAAACCGGAGCACGAGACAGACGCCGCAACTCCTCGGCGACGGAGCCGACTTTGATTTGCGGGCCTTCGAAAAACCGAAGGAGCCTCCCGAAGAAGCCCCCAAAGTTTCCGAGGAAAGCAAGTATCCGAAATGGCTCGAAGACCGATGGAAGACCGTCGCGAAGTTGTACGAAAGCGGCACGTATCGTCGAGCACCCTACACGTTTCGTTATCTTCGGGCTATGATCCTTCGGGCCGAACGACTTTGGCGAGCCGGCGTTGATGCGTCGCGTATTCAAGAACGAGAGATCGGATTGTTCGACAAGGCCGCTCAGGGGCTCGATGAGCAAACCCAGTTATCGTTGCCACGCTTACACTCTTTGGCACTCGAAACCCGAGAAGCCGACATAGATAATCCGTTTCGTGCGAAGCTCGATGATTACTTTGTTCAGATCAACGAACTGGATCGAACTCCCGCCAAGGACGTCAAGAAGGCCAAGGAAAAACTGACCGCGGAGTTTCTGAAAGAGGTGCGAAAGGACTCGTTTTCCAACGTCGCCCAAGCGGTTCTGGCGCGCGCCGCCTCAGACAAAACTCTGACCGCCGAGCAAATCCAGCTTTATGATTCGATAGTTTTGGCGACGGGAGCAGCGCGCTTGCCGAAGCATTCCGAAGTGTTGCTCCTGCGAGAATTGGCAAAATCGGCGAACGCAAAGAAGCAACTTCCGAGGAGTCCCGAGGCGACGCAAACGCTCCTCAAAACGACTCAGACCGCCGAAGCCGCGGTGAGTTCGATGCGGGCTTACCCCTGGGCCAAAGAAATTCTGCGAGCCGCGAGCCAGGACCGACACAACGGCGAATTGCGTTTTTGGGCGACCGGATATGTTGCGGAGACGAATTCCGTGGCTCCGTTACAGACAGCTCAAAATCAATACGCTACTGCCCTCGCTGCCGCGGACATTATTGAGGAAGCCTGGAAAACGATCGACGAAGCAACGATGGTTCTGTCGGCGTACACGTCGTATTTAATGCATCATCGTGAGAACGATCCCACTTGGTTCGCCGCGATCGACGAGACCTCCGCTCTCTACAAGCAGTTGCTGACACCAACATCCGTGCCGGAAAAAGTCAGTTCGCGGACGAAAGCGATTCGTCGGCTCACCGGTCGCGTCCGACAACAACTCGCGGCCATCAACAAAGCCTTCGAGAAAAATCGAATCCAACAACTCATTACGGCGAGCAAGCTCCCCCGAGCCGAGATTGCCACGCTCGAAGAAATCAACGCTCTGCTCAAAACATCTCTCGTCCCGGTGGAGATGCGAATCCAACTTTGGCAAGCCGCCTATCGGCTCGACGCGAAGTTCCACAACTCCACCGCCGAGGTCGATTTTGAGGACGACATGGCCGAGGAAAACACGGCGGAGGTCCTTTCGTATTCGCCCCAGAAAAATCAAAAGGAAATGGCTCTGCAGGCACGCCGTCGCGTTGATCACGCCGTCGCGTTGTTTCGCCTTGGCGGACTCAAGAGCGGACCTCTCTTTCAACTTCAAATGCTCAAGGCGAAAGCCTATCGAAAAGACAACACGCAAAAAGACTTCGACAAGCTCCATGCGGAGTTGATTGCCGCATGGACGACGGACTTGCGCGACCAATACGACGAAGAGTTCTCACCCGCCAAGCGTGACCGGTTGTTGCGAATTGCTCCGCCGCTATTGGGGACGATTGGTTTGGGAGTCGCGGGGCCATCCGACGCGGTCCAAACGCTCGCGGCCAACGCCAAAGAACTTTGGGGATGGCTTTCAGAAGACTTTCGCTACCGAGCGAACGATTATCGCGGCAGTGGCCTTCGCACCGAACCCGTGCTGGCCTTCGCGAAGTTTTACGCCGCTGCATCGGGTGCCTATCAATACGTTTCTCGGCCTGGAAGTCATCCGAGAATCCAGTTCACGCAGCCGAAACCGACACCACGTTTGACGACCGCGAAGCCGCAAGGGAACACGCCTTTGGCCCTCCAAGTCTTCGGCTACGATGCGAAATCGAGTCCGAAAAATGTCCCGGTCCAAGTTTTGCTTGCCGACAAGTTATGGTTGCGAGTGGTTCCCTCGCCAGGTCTCTTGAATCAGTTTCAAAGAGACCGTATCGACCCCACGACGTTCATGGCGAACATCGATCTCCAGATCAACCGGACGGCAAGCACCGAAACGACGGCGATTCCACCGCCGCGAGGATTTCTTGTCGCGACTCGCTTGAAGGGCCGAACGTTCCACCGCCGCGTGAACGTCCCGCTCGAATCCGGAGACGAACGAATCGAAGTCGTGCTCAGTTCCAACCGCGAAGAACCCGACCCAACTGTTTCGGCCATTCGCCTCCGTCCCGCGAATGTTCAAGAGCGTTTCTACGTTCACCTGTACAACCCCGGTCGAAAACCTCGAGCCGCCATCGTCCAAGTCTTGCGAGGCGAAAAGGTCATCGAAGGCGGGACTGCGAAGCTCATCGTTCCAGCGCAGAAGACGCAACTCGTTCCGTTAAAAGGGGAGAAGCTCGATACCAAAAAAGGCTTGCCGCTGCTAACCGAACCGCTCCAAATTCGAGTGATCGATGGTCTCGACAAGACGACGGTCATTGCCAACCGAGTCCTCCGGGTTGCCATCGCGTCACCTCGCGAATACGTGGCCGTGAGTAAAGTCGTATTCGACCCACCGGAAGAACGGAATAATTTCAAGAACCAATTCAGCGTAACGTTGCAAAATCTCAATTCGCGGCAAGGACCAGACATTCCGGTCGAATTACAGTTGCCGGCGAATCGGATTCCGGGATTCATCGCGGCGAAGGACGGCTCGTTCAAGAGCACACTCCCCGCGAAGGTCGGCAAGACTCCGACGCCCGCGACGTTGTACGCGAGAAATATTGTGCTCGCCCCAGCGAAAGAACTTGATGGATACGCCTATGTCGACGTCGACGGGTACGAGCGAGCCTTCGTTTTCCGGACGACCTATGCAAGACAGGGAGAACCACTCACGCCTGAAGCGGACTTGCAACCCGCCGTTCACTTCCAGACTCAGGAATTCGAACGGACCGATCCGAAATTCAAGTTGATAGTCGCCGTCGATAACCCGCCCGCGGATGCGAGACTCGAAGTCGAGATCGGGCGAGGAAAAGGAACCCGGTTTCGCCGCGACATCCGACAGTTATACGACCAACCAAAGGATAAACGCATTGGCTTTCTACTCGACGAAAACACGGGCGGACTGTTGTTCCAGGCTTCGGTCGATGACTGGCAAGTCGTTCTCGATACCAGTCGAGTGCTGGGAACTCGCACGATCCGGGCGAGACTTCTGGGCCAATCCGGAAATGTAATCTACGAGACGAGCCAGGTCATTACGTTCGACAATACCGCGCCCGAACGAACGCGGTTTACTCTCGTCCCGCCCAAGGCGAAGAAAGAAACGTCGATCGTCGTTAGCGCGTTCACTCAGGATCCGGAGTCGGGGATTGCCAAGGTGGGGTTCTTCGTCGGGAAGCTCAAAGACGGAAAAATTCCCGACAAGGAGAAAGTCGTTTACGGCGAGCCCGCCGACAAAGTGAGGACGAAGTGGTTCGCCAAGCTCCCCATGCCGGAAAACGCTGGCCTGATTGACTTGACCGTCGTGGCCACGAACCGCGTCGGGTTGTCTAGCAACAGCACCGCGAAAGTCCTGGTAACGCTCATCGATCCATCGAAACTCGGACCGGGAAAGATCGCCGGGAAGGTCACGCAAGGGACGATTGCTCAACCGAACCTTAAAGTCATCCTCTACGACAAAAAGGGCAAGGCTATCGCCGAGACCAATACTGACAAGGAAGGGAAATATGAGTTTGCCGACCTCAAGCCGGATAAGTATTTCATCCGGGCGAGAAATCGCGCCACCCAAAGAGGAGCATCGCAGAACGTGGAAGTGCGGGCGAAGGAAACGACCGACGTGGATTTGTCGCTTAAGCTGTATTTTCGGTAAGTGACGTTGCGTATAATTCGTGAGTAACCCGAAGCTCAAAATCCGAGTTCGGGGTATTTTCCTCCGCTTGTCTGGAATCTCTCGCCTGACTAAACTGATTAATAGAATAGATCGTCTGGCACGAGCGTTGCTGCTGAGATTCGAGTAATTGAGCCAAACGGTTTTCCAAAATACAAACAGTTCTAAAGGAGTTCACAATGAATTCGCGTTATTACCAAGACACTCCAATGGCCGGAGAATATTCGGTCGCGAGTGCCGGAGCGAGTGCCCGAGCCGCGTTCATTCGCGCAACGTATGGCCACCTCGCCGGTGCGGTCGCCGTCTTCCTCGGGATTCTTGCATTCGTCTTCACGTACTGGATCCCTGACCAACAAGCGGCGCTGGAGTTTTTCCGAACTTACTTCAGCAACCGGTTCTCGATGATTTTGCTGGTCGTCGGATTCATCGCGATTGGCTATTTGGCTCGGTACTGGGCACACTCCTCGACGTCGCGAGCATGGCAGTACGCAGGTCTCGGCCTCTACACGATTGCCGAAGCCGTGATCTTCATCCCGATTATGTGTATCGCCATCCACTTCATGCCCCCCGACTCGAAGGTTCTTCCGCAAGCAGGGATCATGACGCTTTCGCTGTTCGGAGGATTGACGGCCGCAGTGTTCATCACACAGAAAGACTTCTCGTTCTAGCGAACGATCCTGGTTGTCGGTTCGTTCCTGGCCTTGGGCTTTGTCATCGCGGCGTTCATCTTCAATTTCGGCAGTATGATCAGTTTGATCTTCGCGTTCTTCATGGTTGCTCTGGCTAGCGGTTTCATCCTCTACACGACCTCGAACATCCTTCACCACTACCCGACGGATGCCTATGTCGCCGCGAGCCTCGAACTGTTTGCTTCGCTCGCTTTGCTGTTCTACTATATCCTGTATGCTTTGATTCTGATGAACAGAAGCGACTGATTGTTGCGTGTTTTGGAAATCGTGAAATAGCAAACGCCACCTCAACGGAAGTTGGGGTGGCGTTTTTTCGTGGACGCTCCGTTACAGAAGCAACGGACTTACCGCGAACTGTGAATGTTGAACTCAAAGACCTGTTCGTGGTCTTTCGCTGCAGGGAGTTTTCCAACACTGTACCAAGGCACTTCCGAAAGCCCGCAACCGAGAACGTTCGGATCGGTGGAAGAATGCATAAACCCGTGGCGAACGTGGGTGCGAACGCAATCTTCTTCTGGAACTAAATAGTAAACCGGGTAGCGCGGCAACATTGTGTTGGCTACCTCGTCGTTCGGAAGAGGCATGGTAAAACGGTAGCTGCTGCCCTCAACTGGAGCCCGTATTTCAAACGTACATCCAGGATGGAATTCTTGGAC
>CAYYUU010000472.1:0-6289 GCA_964474955.1 uncultured Alcaligenaceae bacterium
GTGTATGTGTTTTGGGAGTTCAAGTCGCATTTTCGAAAGGTCGTTTTGAAGTGGAAGGTGGAAAAAGCGCACGCAAAAACCACAAAAATCGGGGCGAGGCATTTTTGTGTTTTTTGTGTACAGGATTTCCGATTCCGTCTCGATTTTTTGATTTCGCCACAGCCAATGGTTTGGAACTCCCAAGAGTAGATCGGGCTTGGGCTGGGACCGACAACAATAGCGATATTGCCCGTTTCAAACGGGAAAGCCCCAAACCAATGAAACCAACCCAAACGAGATACGCTCTATGTAATTTTGCGTTCCCGGAGAAAGAACGCATCTCTTCGGCGTCTTTTCGCGGAGCGAAAGGCGACACTCAAACCAAATACGACACTTATTGATCTAACCGCCCTTGCGGACGAGTTCTTCGCACCTTCGCGTGAGAATTTTGTCTTTCTATTCCCTGTTCCCTGTTCCCAATTTTTGGAGGAACACCTATGATTCGTGTTTGTCTTCTGTGCGTCGTATCGTTGGCCGTTGCCGGGCTTTCCCAAGCCCAGAGATTCCAACCGAATTACGACGAGAAGAAAGTTCCGAAATATAAGCTGCCCGATCCGTTGACACTTGCGAACGGGAAAAAAGTCACCGACGCCAAAACGTGGAGTACAAAACGTCGCCCGGAAATCCTCGAATTGTTCCGCGAGCACGTTTACGGTCGGAGTCCCAAGCGACCGAAAAACGTAAAGTACGAAGTTACGTCTGTCGACAAGAAAGCCCTCGGCGGCAAGGCCATTCGCAAGGAAGTGACGATTTATCTGACCGGCAAGAAAGACGGGCCGAAGATACACGTTTTGATCTATCTCCCGGCCAAGGCGAAGAAGCCCGCTCCGGTATTCTTGACACTCAACTTCTATGGGAACCACTCGATCTCCAAGGATCCCGGGATCACGCTCTCCAAGAGCTGGATGCGAAACAACAAAAAGTATGGCGTCGTCAACCACAAGGCCACGGAAAAATCTCGAGGTGTCAGCTCAAGGCGGTGGCCCATCGAAGACATCATTGCTCGGGGCTACGGGCTCGTCACCGTTTACTATGGCGACATCGACCCGGATTTCGACGACGGGTTCAAGAACGGCGTGCACTCGGTCTTCAAAATGAAGGGTGCGGACGCTTGGGGCAGCATAGCGACGTGGGCGTGGGGACTGAGTTGCGTCATGGATTATCTTGAACAAGATAACGACATCGACCACACGAAAGTCATTGTGATGGGACACTCTCGTCTGGGCAAAACAGCCCTTTGGGCGGGAGCTGCCGACGAACGATTCGCGATCGTGATTTCGAACAACTCCGGATGTGGTGGGGCCGCCCTGAGTCGGCGGCGATTCGGCGAAACTGTTTGGCGCATCAACACGAGCTTTCCGCACTGGTTCTGCGACAACTTCAACAAATACAACAAGAACGAAGACAAGTTGCCGGTGGATCAACACATGCTCATTGCGCTAATGGCGCCGAGGCCGGTGTACGTCGCCAGCGCCGTCAAAGACAAATGGGCCGACCCGAAAGGAGAATTCCTGTCAGCAAAACACGCGAGCCCCGTCTATCGTTTGTTCGGCAAGAAAGGTCTCCCGGTGGATGAGATGCCGCCAGTCGATCGTCCTGTAATGGGGACAATTGGATATCACGTGCGAAGTGGCGGACACGACGTCAAGCCCTACGATTGGCAAAGATATATGGATTTCGCAGACATTCATTTTGGGCGAGTGATGAGGTAGCGCCCAACGCCGTCCCCTGACCCAATCCGAGATAGACAGACCAACGGTTCCGCGATGACGTTTTCCACCCCCCTTATCGTCCTGAGCGTGTTGGCCGGTGCCATCGTGGTCCTCACGTTGTTGATCGGTTACAAACTCACCTGGCCGTCGTCTCTATCCCCAAAGAAACCTTTTGTTTCGTGGTTCCCCAAATACCGAATCGGTGTTTCGATGCCTTCGGGCATCCTGGAGAACCGAGAGCCGGAACTTGCTTTGGCATACAGACTCGAACGCCTCGGGTTTCAACAGAGTCACCGAGACATCGACTATCTTCGCTTCTCTCGTGGGTCGGTCATGGGCGATTTCCACATCGAAATCAGCAAGGTCGACCTGACGTTCCGGCTTCCGGTGGATGTTCAGACAATCTTGACGGTCGAATATGGAGCTTTCGCCGCGTTTGATACTGGCGACCTGTGGCAGTTTACGGCGGAATTACAAAAGAGGATCGAGACCGACGACTTTCCGCAAGTTCCGGATTTCGCGGACGGAGATTGAAAACGTCTTCCTGGCGCTCCGTTCTTTCTCTTGCCACACACTCGAATCTTCGGAACTATGGCTCTCGAAACGTGTTCAATGGAGAGCAGTAGTTCCATTTGCATTTACTCGAAGAGGTCTAGCATGCAACGTCTCGCGGGTACGTTTTTGGTCATCACGTTTTTGAGCCTTGTTCCGTTGGCCCATGGGCAACAAACCAACAAGGCCGCAGCTCAAAAAGCTCTCCAACCTTTCAACGTCCTCGTTGGCAAGTGGAAAGGGACAGCGGCACCGCTCGTTCGGACGGACTCGCAAAAGTACTTCTGGAGCGAGAAACAAACATGGTCCTGGAAATTCGACAAGAAAGACGCCTGGTTGGCGGTCGACTTCTCCAAGAACAAAATCTATGACTCGGGCGAGCTGCGATATCTGCCCAAGAAGAAGCAGTATCAACTCACCCTCAAGACTCTCGATAAAAAGACTCACGCTTACACCGGCAAAGTCGAGGGCAAGAAATTCACTGCCGTTTGGAAAGACCCCAAGACGAAGGCTCAACAGAAATTCGTCTTCACGTTGTTGCGGACCAACCGCTACTTCTACCAGTTCTCTCTCAAGGAGAAAGGCCGTCCGCTGTTCACGAGCATCTACCGAGTGGGCGTGAACCGCGAAGGCGTCGCGTTTGTCCGAGGAAGTGGACAACCCGAGTGCATCGTCAGCGGCGGCTTGGGGTCGATCAAGGTGATGTACAAAGGCCAGACGTATTACGTTTGCTGTAGCGGGTGCGAGTCGGAATTCGAAGCCGAACCCGAAAAATACATAAAGGAATGGAAGGCCAAACAAGCGAAGAAGAAGTGACGCGAATGCTTCTTTTGGAGATCCACGTTCGGGTGCGATTCGAAAGTTGCTTTTAGGTCCGCGAAAAGTCTCGAAAGACAAAACTTTTTCGCGGACCGAAAAGCAACTTTCCCAAATGCGACACTTCTTTCTCCGATGGCCTGAGCGACTCCAGACAAATCCCGACAAACATCTCTTTCGAAGACGTCGAGAAGGACACTCACTTTCGTGATTGAGACCGGGCAATTTCTCGTCGCGAAAATATCCTCTTTCTTTCCGGCCCGAGTTATTTTACGTTCTAGTTTTCCTGATTCGAACTCCTGAGGAGAGAGGTCCGATGGCCGAGTCGCCGCGATACGTGCATCAAGATGCAATCATAACTGGTTGGGATTTCAGCACCGGCGCCGTGAAGTGTTTGGCGTTCGATTTGGGCGGGAACGTCCTGGCCGACGTTCGTTTGCCGACGGACCTCTGGACCGAAGGCGGTGTTGCCGAGCTGAATTTGATGCAACTCGAAGGACAAGCCTACGCGAGCACACGCGGCATCGCGAACCAGTTGCTTGAGTTGAATCGATTGCACCACTGGCTCGCCGGCGGAGTCTCGGCGACACACCATACTTCCGGGCGGATCGATTCGGACTGTCTGCAAGTCCGGCGGGCGATTTGTTGGAACGACCACACGTTGGCCGACTATCACGAACGCGGGCTCGAACGCCTCGGGGGTCAGGCAGCGGTTCGGAAGATGATCGGCGGACCGTGGGCCATTCGTTATGGCCTGAGCCATCTCGTCAAAGACGAAGCCAATCTCTCTAAGAAAGACTGGACGCGGACCTACCGGATTGCCTCCCACGGGACGCTCGCGGCGGGATACTTGACCGGAAACTTTGACGTTGCGAGCGTTTCGTCTGCGGCCTCGACGGGGATCATGGATTTGCGAACGAATGCCTGGTGCCGCGAGATGCTTGGGGCTCTGGAAAACCCCGAGTACCGCGAACTCGCCTGGTCGCAACTCCCACGAATCGTTAACCAGACCGAACCCGTCGAGCGCTTGCGGCGTGGGTTCTCGGAGGATCTGGGAATCACTCCGGACAACGCGCCGTTCGTGTTTCCGACCTCGGACGATCAGCAAGCCGGACTCATCGGAGGCGGGGCGGTCGACGCGGGACAAATGGCCGTCATTCTCGGCAACTCGGCGGTAGTCAACTCGTCGGCGAACGAGCCACCCGAGACGGACACGCTCGACGCCATGAAGCTCAACTGGGGGCCGTATCTTTGGATGCGATGTTACAACAACGGTGCCCAGTTCCTCGACCGCGTCGTCGGAGAAACGCCAAACTGGACGTTCCTCGAAGCGGAAGCTCGGAAGTGCCCGGCGGGTGCCAACGAACACATCGTGTTGCCATTCATCGCCCCGGAACCATCCCTTGGGGTCAAGACGGCGCAACTGAAATGGATACCGACGCAACCTGCTGACATCGGGATGCAGTTCAGAGTGTCGCTTGAGGCCATCGCGTATTTGATTGCATTGGGCGTGAAAGCCCACGAAGAAAACGGACAACGGATTACGCGGATCACTATCTCTGGCGGCATCGCCAAGAGCGAGTTAATGTGTGAAATCCTCGCGACGGTGTTGAACCGCCGACTCGAACGTCTTCAGTCGGACGAGGGGCCGGCTTTGGGTGCTGCGGTGACGGCGCTCGCTGCGTTGGAGACTCATCTTCGCAAACAAGATGGAGTCAATGATCCGTTCACGGTCGCCGACGCCGTCGCAACGATGGTCAAGTTTGGCGACCCTGTTGATCCGAATGTCGAGTGGCGGGAAGCCTACGAACAGGGATTGCGGCAGTTCGAGGACAAGTTGAAGATGTTGGGGTAGGTTTTCCCAGGCTCGCGAACGCAACCGAAATGATCGTCCGAATTTTGGTCTGGCGTGTGCGAGTTTGACAGCGCCAACTATCAAAACAAAGGCAAAGATGCCAAAGCGGCAGCTCCGCTGCCGCACTCCAAAACAAGACAAAAAACAAAGATGCCAAAGCGTCAGCTTCGCTGCCGCACTCCAAAACAAAACATCCATTCACTTCGCGACTTCTTCCACCTTCCCGCTCTTGGCCGACTTCGCCAGTGCATCAAGAACCCGAAGAGTCTTCACGGCTTCGTGGGGATCTGGCTTCACGTCTTGTTTGTCGCGAACGTAGACACTGAAGTTGTCGAGCATGTGTGCGATTTGATCGTGTCCCTCGATGCTGATTGCCTCGACTCCACCGGTCGCGTGTCGATGGACCATGAACGTCGCGGAAGGGAGCGGCAACCACATCTCCGGAATCCGAATGAATCCCTCCGTCCCGGTGACCTCCATAAACATTCTTTGGGGCATCGTGAACCCGCAATCAAAGGACGCCATTCGGCCATCGGCAAACGTGAGTTGTCCGGTCATCTCGACGTCGACGTCGTTGACGTACTTTGCTTGGGCGAATGCCTTCACGGGCTCGGCACCGAAGGCCCAACGAATTCCATAGACCGGATAGCACCCGACGTCGAGGAGACTCCCGCCACCGAGGTCGGGCTTGAGTCGAATGTTCGAGGTGTCGAGCGGTTCCATCTTGAAGGTGAAAGAACCGGTCACTCTTTGAACTTCTCCGATCACTCCGGCGTCCAACATTTCGCGGAGTTTCGCCGTTCGGGGATGGTGCGGCCACATGAAACCGTCCATCAACTTGACTCCCTTGGAAACACAGTAATCGGCCAACTTCTGGGCTTCGGCGGCAGTCGGCGTGAGTGGCTTTTCGCAAAGGATGTGTTTGCCGGCGTCGGCGGCCTTTTTCGTCCACTCGGCGTGGAGGGTATTCGGCAACGGGTTGTACACGACGTCGATTTCTGGATCGGCCAACAGATCGTCGTAGCTTCCGTAAGCTTTCGGAATGCCGTCTTGGTTTGCGGCGTGTTGGGCCTTTTCGAGTGAACGGCTCGCGATGCCGTGGAGCTTCGCTACATTGGTCCTTGCGAACGATGGAAAGACGCGGTTGTTGATTTTGGCTGTGCTGAGAACGCCCCAGCGAATGATGTTCTCGGTCATGATGAAGTCTCTTTGTTGAGGTTGATGGTTTTTGAAGGAGTCTTTTGTAGGGTGGAGCAAGCGGAGCCTAAGCGAAGCGAAGGAGTTGCATGCTGCGAAGCAGCAGTGCGACTCCGGA
>CAYYUU010000473.1:0-6276 GCA_964474955.1 uncultured Alcaligenaceae bacterium
CGCAAGCGGGGCGAAGGACTTTGAAATAACACACAATTCAGGAACTCGACAGTTCTTGATTCCAAACTCCGATCCAGCCAAATCCCAAAACTGCGACAACCACCTAAGGGCGAGACCTCTTGAATTGACGGGCAAAGTCCGTAGTCTTGCCGACAAAGAAGAAGTTATCTGAGGGGGCATTTGGTAAATTCGTACTGGCTCGGAACGAAGCAAAACTTTTCGCTCCGCGAAAAGCAACTATAGCCTCGCACAAACGCAATCCATCCGCAACGGTCCCTTCTATGGAAAGAGAAATCACCATGAGCAACGTCCGACTGATCACACTGGACCCGGCACATTTCCACGCGGCGCTCGTCCAGAAAGAGATGTATTCGCAAGTCGATCCGACGGTCCACGTCTACGCCCCGTTGACGTCTGACCTGACGCTGCATCTTAATCGCATTGTCGGTTTCAATTCACGACCCGAGAGACCAACCTCCTGGAATGCCGAAGTCCACGCTTCGCCCAATTTCCTTGAGCGTTTTGCAGAGGAGAAGCCCGGAAACGTCGTCGTTCTCTCGGGACGAAATCGAGTCAAGATCGATTACATTCTTCAAGCTGTGGAGTTGGGGCTCAACGTATTGGCGGACAAGCCTTGGGTTATCGTGGCCGAAGATCTTCCGAAGCTCCAAAAAGCCCTCGACACGGCGGAGCAGAAGGGGCTCATCATCTATGACATCATGACCGAGCGGTACGAAATTACGTCGATGCTCCAACAGGAATTTGTGAACTCATCGGACATCTTTGGCGAAATTGTGCCGGGATCGCCCGACAAACCCGGTGTCTATATGGAAAGCGTACATTACTTGATGAAGCACGTTGCGGGCGTGCCGTTGCGACGACCGGATTGGTATTTCGACATTCACCGACAGGGCGAAGGATTGGCCGACGTCGGGACGCACCTCGTCGATCTCGTGATGTGGTTACTGTATCCAGAGCGGGCGATTGATTACCGACAGGATGTCAAAGTTGTTTCCGCAAAACGATGGCCGACCGTGATGACTCGGGCCGAGTTCGAGAAGGTTACCGGCGAGCCCGATTTTCCGCCCTTCGTTTCGGAGCACATCAAGGATGACAAATTCGAATACTTCTGCAACACACAAGTGACGTACACGGTCCGAGGTGTTCACACCAAGTTGGACGTGCTGTGGGATTATGAAGCGTCCGAGGGAGGCGACAAGCATTTGGCGATCGTCAAAGGGACCAAAGCCAACATCGAAATTCGCCAAGGAAAAGAAGAGGGTTTCGTCCCCGAGTTGTACGTCGTCGAACACGAGGGGACGGAAAAAGAAGTCGATGCGGCTATCGAAACGAAGATTCAATCTTTGCAAGCACGCTTTCCTGGCGTCGCTGCCACGAAGGAAGAAAAACGCTGGAAAATTGTTATTCCAGAACAATATCGGGTCGGTCATGAAGCACACTTCGCCGAAGTGACCAACAAGTTCCTCGAATACCTCAAAGAGCCAAAATCTATTCCCGGCTGGGAAAAACCGAACATGATGGCCAAGTATTTTGTCACTACCCAAGGCGTCGAAGTAAGCCGGAAATAAAGGTAGAAGATGAAAGGCGAAAGGCGAAAGGGTAAATTCTTTCACCTGTCGCCTTTCGCCTTTCACAATGTTTCATTACCCCGGAAAAAGAGAAGGAGGATATGTGGATATGGGAGAGCGAGTTACGCGAGTTGAAATTCAAATCCAAGTCCGATCACTACTGGCAATGCGAACGCGGCCTTGATTTGCCCGAAGCAGCCTACATTTCGATTTATCCGTGGAGCAGTCGAACACATCCGGCTCTGGGGATCACGATTCACGAAATCACAGCTTTTCACGTAACGTTCCTGCTCGGAACGGAACACATCCATTTCTATTATCATGAAGGCGAAGACGAGGAGTGGGAGCCCGGTGGGCACACGTCCACGAAGGAGATTCTGCGTGTCCATCCTGCGCCGAAAAAATTGCGACGGCTGGCCGATCGGATCGCGAAACAATTCGCCACGGCGCTGGGACGCGAAATGTTGGTGCGAGGGCAACGCCGCCAAAGAGATCGGGAAAGGAAGATATCGGAAGGGTGAGTTCAGGCGTGGCACGATGGTGAATGGCGCTTCAATGTGCTCCGTCGCAACGCCAAGAGAAAAACAAAAAGAAAAATACCAAAGCGTCAGCTCCGCTGACGCACTCCAAAACACACCAACCCGAAGGGCAAGCGAGGAAACAAAGTCAGGTGTCCTTCCGCGGAGCGAAAGACGACACTCAAAAGCTAAACAAAAATGCCAAAGCGTCAGCTTCGCTGACGCACTCCAAAACACGACAAAGAAATATGCTGCGCTTGTTACTCTCGTCGCGCCAACGCCACACCCTTTGCACGGCCGTTGCTGATCACGACGATCTCGCAGTGTTGGTACATGTCGTGATGGGTGGCAACCACGCGGCACGTGTCGGGGACTTCGTACTTGAATTCTTCCCAGTGGTTTCGGCGAAGGAACAGATACACCGGGACTTTGTGGTGAAGGAACTGCTTGGCTCGTTGGGGGCTCCATTGATAATGGACGGTCCGTTTGGAGTAGAACGTGATGCTCGGGAGATGATTGACTTCGTAAGCCCCGATGAGGAATTGTTGGTCGGGGTCGCAGAGTCCCGCCTTCTCGACAAGATGTTCGGGTGGCTTGACTTGGTTCAAAAGAGCAGTGCCGAATCCGGCCAGTGGGATCAACACAAGAATGGTTGCCATACCGATCGTGACGACAACACGCGTTCGTTGGTGTTGTGCCAATTTCCACCATGCGTAGACGGAACTTCCGATCGGCACAAGGCCGATGAGCGCGAACCACTCCAACCCTGCGAGGCGTTGTTGGACTCCCAACATGGACGGGCGTTGGCTCACGAGCCAGAATCCGACGACCATTGCCAACCCGATCGAAGAGAATAATGCAAAGCCGAACTGGAACCACCTTCGGAAAATCGGCACGGCTCCTGTACGCCAACGTTCCATGAATCGACCCAGAAGAATTGCGATCGGGGCCGTCAATGGCAAGATGTAGTTGGGTAGCTTCGTCGCCGCGATCGTAAAGGCCAACAAGTACAGCCCTGCCCAACACCAGAGGAGTCGGTATCGGCTCGCAAAGGTATTGTCGCTCGTGGAATCCGTCTCGGAATTTGGGTGTTTTTTGTCGTGGGTCGTTTCCCATTTTTCTCGGAAGCGATCGGAAACACTGCGAAAGCTCGACCAAAAGCCGTACCAAATCGTGAGCCCAAAGAACACAGACCAGGGGGCGAATCCAATGAGCAGAATCACCAAGTAATAATGTGGTCCGCCCCCGTGTTCTTCCATCGGACTCATGGCCCGACCAATATTGTGTTTGAGGAAGAACCCGCGGAGAAAAGCGCCTTTGGTTTCCACGCCCACGAGTGCGTACCACGGAATCCCGATCAAACAGAACACGAGGACACCCAGCAGCAACTTCGGTTTCCACAAAATGTGGAGCTTTCCTTCCCAACTCAAATACAAGACGATGATGGCTGCCGGAAGCACGAGCCCGACCGGACCTTTGGCCAGGAACCCGAGCGCCGTGGCGACTCCACACGCGACGAAAGGATAACGTCCCGTTTTGGAATAATGCCTGTAGAAAAAGAAGAACGTCAAGACGCCGCAGAAATTCAGGAGGGCGTCCTGGTTGGCGAAGCGAGCGGCGGCACACATGAATACGCAGCTGGCGAAGATGATCCCGCTGAACAATCCCGTCTTTGAATCGAACATCGACCGGGCGAGTTCGTAGACCAACAAGATCGTCAGAAGGCCGATGACGGCCGACGGAAATCGTGCCCCGAATTCATTTACACCAAAGACCTGGTACGAACCCATCTGCAGCCAATATAACAACACAGGCTTGTGAACACGCAGTTCGCCGTTGCAAGTCGGGACGATCCAGCTTTGTCCTTGGAGCATCTCCATCGAAGTCGTGGCGTTTCGTCCTTCGTCGAGATCCCAAAGCGTCGCTCCGCCGAGATTGACGAAGTAGAGCAAACTCCCGACCAAAAGGAGAATGCCGTAATGGCTCAAGCGATTCTGAGGTAATGGGAACATTCCTTGCTCCTTCGAGGCAGATCGGACGAGGGACGACCGCGAGTCGGGGCGGCATTATAAAAGGGGGCTGCGGTTCAGAGCGAGGCCAGTTCTCCAGACCAAACGAAACGCCGGTTGGGCGATGAAGTGGAGTAAACGAATGTCGAAGATGAAATTGTTCGTGGGGTTAGACGTCGGCGGCACGACGATGAAAGCAGGCGTCGTCAACGAGAACGGTAAGCCCCAGGGAGACGTAGTGAGTTTGCCCACCGAAGCCGACAAGGGACAGGAGCACGGACTCGAGCGGATGTGCGAAACCATACTCGCGGCCGTGGGGACGGCCGACGTCGAAATGAAGGACATCGATGCCATCGGGGTCGCCACGCCCGGCACGATGGACATTCCCGCCGGCATTATTCTCGATCCGCCGAACTTGAAGCCGTGGCAGAATGTCCACGTCAAAGACTTCATCCGTGATCGTTTTCAACTGCCGACGGCCTTCCAAAACGACGCCAACGCCGCTGCGATGGGCGAATTCTGGGCCGGGGCGGGTGCCGAAGTTCACAGTATGGTTTTGTACACACTGGGGACTGGCGTCGGCGGTGGCATTATCATTGGCGATCTTGTGATCCAGGGTGAGCACAGCCACGGGGCCGAACTTGGCCACATGAAAATCGAAATGACGGACCCAAGGCAATGTGGATGTGGTCGGTGGGGGTGTTTGGAAGCTTACGCCAGCGCTACGTCCGTGGTGAAACGGACTGTCGAAGCGATCGAACAACAAAACGCATCGACGAACCTCACCGAGGTTCTCAACGAACGCGGCAAGCTCACGTCCGCCATTATTTTCGACGCTGCCGACAAGGGAGACGCTTTTGCCGACAAAATCGTCGAAGACACGGCGTTTTATCTCGCCGTTGGTGCGATCAACATGATGCACTCAATTAATCCCAACATGATTGTTTACGCAGGCGGAATGACCGCTGCCGGAGAGCAGTTCCTGGCACGCATCCAGAAGCATGTGAAGGCCCTCGCCTTTCCAGTTCCCGCAGAGAAAACGAAGGTTTGTTATGCCCAGCTAGGCAGTGACGCGGGTTACATTGGGGCTGCTGCTTGTGCGCGGTTGCTTGTGGAGAAATCCGAATCCGGGGCGGCCTGATCCTCACTGTCCCACAACCCAAGTGTCTTTTCGGCGATTTTTCTCATTTTTCCTCAAGTCCGTGAGAGGGAGTATTTCCCTGAACGCTCGTTTGCGCACGGGAAAGTTTCTTTCTTTTCGGGGCCGTTCATCGCAAATGCTTACTAAATCAGGTTTTTCGAAAACACCTCCGCGTCGCAAGTTTGGTGAATTTACCGTCGTCAAAAGCATCCCCAGGGTTGGTTGCTTCCTGGTCCCAAGAGGGCACTTTTCGCGGGAACGGTCTGTTTTCCTTGCGTAGTGCGAGCAACACGAACAGGCGACGGCTGCCTTGCGTATAGACTGTGGAGCTTCGCAACGGAAGGTTTGTGGAGTGGGGGAAAGAAACAGAAACAGAAGGCGGCGCCCTTCCCGGTAGCGGAAGGCGACCATTTTGAATGGTCTTAATTGCGCGAAGACGCATGCCAAAGCCACTCAAATTCTGGGAAATCCAAATTGAGGACTCTTGACCCTCTGTCTCCGAGAAGATACGATTAGAAGCGATAAGAGTAGGCAGCGCAAGGAGTCTAATTTTTTATGGGTTCCAAAACTCAAGAAAGTTAAACCGAGCGCCCTCTGCCGAACTCCATCCTGACACCGCATTGGTAATGAGTGATTACCAACGTGCGGAGATAATCCAGGCAGGCACGCGTGCCCTTCGATTTCGTTGCTTCCGGCAATTCGAGTTATGTTCGAGAACGCGTTTCTGGTCTTCGGAAGTGAATCTGTTTTGACACGAAATTTGGCATGAGTGACCTAGGAAGAAAGGGAAGGTTGGCTATAAGACTATCAACCTCTTGTGACAAAATCCGACACCATTGTGGTTTACAAATCCCGATGGTCTCAGTCAAGAGAGAAGTTTTTAAAGTCTACATTCTTACTCGACAAAATGGATTCTCGAACGCCGCATGAGGCCGTCAGCCACATCACTGTAGCCCCTGGTTTCCAAGAAGGATAGGCGGCGATGTTAGTACTGTCCAGGAAAAAAAACGAAAGCATTG
>CAYYUU010000474.1:0-6236 GCA_964474955.1 uncultured Alcaligenaceae bacterium
TCACTTAAGTTTTAGCATAAATCGAAATAGTGTTAATGTTAATTAACACAAAATTTACTTTTCGTGAGTTAAATTGTACAACATGAGGTTGTTAAACTGTTATTTTCGTTATCAATGCTTCAGGCATTTTTGCTTAATCCAATGGAGTTGCCGACATCATGACCACGACGACTACTTCCTCTCAGGAAATCATGGACATGTTCGCGCGTTATGTGGTTGGCAACTACACGCGCTATCCCGTATGTCTCGTCCGCGGCGAAGGCTCGGGAATCTGGGACGCCGAAGGAAATTGTTATCTCGACTTCTTCCCAGGTTGGGGATGTGGCTTGTTAGGCCACTGTCCACCACGCATTGTGCAAGCTATTCAAGAGCAAGTCGCACAACTCATCCATGTGCCGAATACATGGTATATGGAATCCCAAGGACTACTTGCGAAAGCCCTCAGCGAACGAAGCGGTTTCGACGGACGAGCGTTCTTCTGTAACAGCGGGACCGAGGCCATCGAAGCGGCCATCAAACTCGCTCGGCTCAATGGCCAACCCGGACGATACAAAATCATCACGATGCTTAACGGCTTCCACGGTCGAACGATGGGAGCCCTCAGCGCCACCGGCCAACCGAAATATCATCGCGGCGTCGAACCCATGCTCGCCGGATTCTCATACGCCCCATTCGGTGATCTCGATGCCGCGACTCAACTCATCGACAACGAAACGTGCGCCATCCTCGTCGAGCCGATCCAGGGTGAAGGCGGCATTAACCTCCCGCCCGAGGGTTATCTCGAAGGACTCCGAGAACTGTGCGACCAACACAACATGCTCTTGATCTTCGACGAAGTTCAAGCCGGCATGGGTCGCACCGGAAAATGGTTCGGGCATCAACATTGGCCGGTTCAACCGGACGCCATGACGTTGGCCAAGGCGCTCGGTGGTGGCATCGCTGTCGGCGGCATTGTCGCTCGTCCGGAGGTCGGCGAAAAGCTCGTCCCCGGAACTCACGCGGCAACGTATGGCGGAAACCCGATTGCTTGCCAGGCCGCCCTCGCGTTCATCGAAACCATCGAAGAAGAGGGCTTGTTGGCTCGCGCCGTCGAAATCGGCGAAGCCTTCCGAACTCGATTCCAGGCCATCCAGACGAATTGTCCGTGGATCACCGAAATCCGGATTCGTGGAGCCATGATCGGCGTCCAACTCTCGGTCGAAGGTGGCCCAATTGTTATGGAATGTATGAAGCGAAAGCTACTCATTAACTGTACTCACGGGACGGTCTTGCGATTGTTGCCGGCTCTGACGTTGACGAATGAAGAACTCGATGAAGGATGTAACATTCTCGAGGAGGTACTCGTGAATTACCAAGGATAGGTCCGAACTTATTTGTGGTTGGAATGGACGTAGATGCTCAGCCCGGAACCGAAAGGCTATATCTTATGCGGCACGTACGAAACTTGTTCGACTTGAACGCCGAAGAAATCCGTCACATTCTCGAAGAGGCCGAACGCCTCAAAGCCGCGCACAAACGTAGGCTTTCGCTTCCTACCTTGGCCGGTCGCGTGATCGCGCTATTGTTCGAGAAGAAATCTCTTCGGACTCGAGTCAGTTTCGAAACGGCCATCGCGCACCTCGGCGGACGAGCGATCTTTCTTTCCCAAGACGAGATCGGTTTCGGATCTCGCGAGTGCATTCCGGACATGGCGCGGACACTCAGCGAGTACGTCGATGGAGCGATCCTCCGGACGTTCTCACACGCGTCCGTTGAGGAATTCGCGAGGTACGCCAAGTTTCCGGTCATCAACGGATTGTCGGATCTCTACCATCCGTGTCAGGCTCTGGCCGACATCCTCACGCTCAAGGAACTCTTCACCGAAATCGAGGGCCTGACCCTCACTTACATCGGCGACGGAAACAACGTCGCCCGATCTCTCGCCATCGGGTGCGGGATGCTTGGAATACGGTTGGTCGTTGCCTGTCCGAGCGGCTACGACTTTGACCAACCGTTCCTTGACGTTCTGAAGACCCGATTGCCCGAACACAAATTGGTCGTCACCCAAAACCCCATCGAGGCGGTCCGAGAGGCAGACGTAATCTACACCGACGTTTGGACGAGCATGGGCCAAGAGGCCGAACGCGAACAGCGCGTGAAACGATTTGCCCCATTCCAGGTCAACGCGAAACTGCTGGCGAACGCCCCGCAACACGCCAAAATCATGCACTGCCTGCCCGCCCATCGCGGCGAAGAGATCACCGAAGACGTCTTTGAAAGCGACCGAAGCGTTGTGTTCCAGCAAGCCGGAAACCGAATGCACGCCCAAAAAGCCCTCCTCTTCTGGCTCTACGACGGAGCGTCTTGAGAAAGTTGTTTTTCGCTGTGCGAAAAGCAACTTCACCAACTCCAAGAACCCACCCACGGTGCCCCGATGAGACCAAGCAATCGCCAACCTGACGAACTTCGCTCCTTGACTTTCCAAAGAGGCTTCACGGGCCAAGCTCCCGGAAGCGTCCTGGTCAAGATGGGTCGGACGACCGTGCTATGTACGTGCTGCGTCGCGCTCGACGTCCCGCCGTTCCTCGTCGACACTGGAAAGGGTTGGTTGACCGCCGAATACGGCATGTTGCCCGGAAGCACCTCGACGCGAAAGGCTCGCGACAAAGCCGGAAAAGTCGATGGGAGGACGGTGGAGATTCAACGATTGATCGGACGTAGTTTGCGGGCCATTGTCGATCTGACGAAACTCGGAGAAAGAACTCTTTGGCTCGATTGTGACGTGTTGGTTGCCGACGGTGTCACTCGCACGGCGAGCTTTTCGGTAGCCTTCGTCGCGTTAGTCGATGCTCTGGTTGCGTTCTCTGCAGAACTCCCACCGATCACCGAAATCCTTCGCGATAGCGTCGCCGCCGTGAGCGTCGGCATTTTCCAATCGACTCCGATTCTGGACCTGGAGTATCTCGAAGACCGCGACGCCGAAGTCGACATGAACCTCGTGATGACCGGTCGGGGAGATTTCATCGAGGTCCAGGGCACCGGCGAAGAAGCCACGTTCACACGCGACCAACTCAATTCGTTGCTCGACGTTGGAACTGCCGGGATTCGCCAAATTACTCAACTGCAAAAAGAGTCTCTCGGTAGTGATTGGCCTTTTGAGTGATAATGGTAGGTCTTACAAAAAACTCAAAAATCGCTCATATGGTTCGTGCCACTGCTCCGAATTCTTCGGAGTGAACTCCGTTACCTCGAACGAATTCCGCACGACTTCGCGGCCCTCGTCGAGCGACTTCAAGAGCCCCAATCCAATTCCCTGCACCAACACATTTCCGATGGCGGTCGCCTCGACCGGTCCCGCATACACAGGACGGTTGCACGCGTCCGCCGTGAACTGACACAGAAGAGCGTTGCGACTGCCGCCACCAACGACGTGGATCGCATCGAGTTTCTTGCCAAGCAATTCTTCGAGTCGCTCGAGTACCCACCGATACCGCAGCGCCAAACTCTCGAGCGCACAACGCACGACCGACCCGGGTTCTTGCGGCGCAGGTTGATTCGTTTTCTTGCAGAACTCGGCGAGAGCAACCGGCATGTTTGGCGGAAGCATGAAACTCGCATCGTCCGGATCGACGAGGCTCACGAACGGTTGTGCGTCTTCGCCCAATCGCGTCAGTTTATCGTATGCGTAGGCCGTTCCATCTCGTTCCCAGCATCGCCGACACTCTTGCACAATCCAGAGCCCCATGATGTTCTTCAACAAACGGATCGTGCCATTGACGCCGCCTTCGTTCGTGAAGTTGTATTTGTGCGTGTTGTCGTCCAACAGAGGTTGTTCGATCTCCGCACCCACGAGCGACCACGTCCCCGAGCTGATGTACGCCCAATTCCGATCGGCTTTCGCGGGAACTGCGGCGACGGCAGACGCCGTGTCGTGCGTCGCGGGAGCTATCACTTTGGCGTCCTTCAGATGTGTTTCTTCGATGAGATGATCTTGCAGCGGACCCAGAACTGTGCCGGGCTGGATGATGTCCCCGAAGATATGCTCGGGCAACCCAAACTTGGAAATCAAAGCGCGGTTCCAGTCGCGAGTGTTGGGGTCGAGCAGTTGGCTCGTGCTTGCGTCGGTGTATTCGTTTGCTTTCACGCCTGTGAGGAAGTAGTTCAACAAGTCCGGGATCAACAACATTTGGTCCGCAACTTCGAGCCACGGAGAACCATCACGCCGAAGGGCCAACAATTGAAACAACGAATTAAAGCGAAGAAATTGCAGTCCCGTCATGCGAAAGATTTCGGCCTTGGGAACAATCCGAAAGGCCTCTTCCATGATCGTTTCGGTGTACGGATCACGGTGATGTCGAGGATTTCCCAGAAGCGTGCCGTCACGACCAAGCAATGCGAAATCGACTCCCCAGGTGTCGAGTCCGATGCTCTCGACGCCTCCGTGTTCCAGTCCGCACATCCGCATGGCTGCCACGATTTCGCGATATAAACCGAGAACGTCCCAGTGAAGCGTGTTGCCCGTCCGCACGACTCCATTGGGGAAACGATGCACTTCCTCAAGCTGAATCTTCGCGCCGCCAAAAGACGCTAACAAACCGCGACCGCTCTCGGCACCCAAATCAAACGCGAGCATTTTTCTCGTAGCCATCATCACTCCCCAAGTCAGGGAACAGGAAGAGTTGACGGTTGAGGGTTGAGAGTTGAGGGTCGAGAGTTGAGGGTTTGCTTTTTTGGCCGAAAGCCAACTTCAACGTAGCCTCGGGGCAACACCTCAGGTAAGAAGGTGCAAAACAAACTCTCGTGTTCCTCCGCCCCTTCTCCTCCCTCACGTACAACTCTTTCCGTCCCTCAACCCTCAACCCTCATCTACTTTCCCGAAATATCCAAACAATAAATATTCTTGGTATCTCGCACGAACAGGCGTCCATTCGAGATCGTCGGCGACGTGCGGTTGATCCCCATTAACCGCACTCGCCCTTTTTCTTGATAGCCTTTTGGCGTCGCCTTTGCGAGCACAAGATCACCTTTCTTGGTCGTCATCCAAAGATGTCCGTCGGCCAGCGTGATTGTGCCGAGGCCAAACCCCTTGTCCCACATCACCTTTTTCGTTTTGACGTTGAGGCAACGAAGTTTGACGGGCTTCGCGTCGAATTCCCCGTGGATGCCATAAAGATGGCCTTCGTGCAACACGGAGTTGGCCCAGTAGTTGATCATCACGCTATTGCGTCCCTTGCTCTCCCAGACGACGTCCGGCTTGGCGTTTTGCGACAGCTCGAACACCGCGCAACCGACGGCATCGCCACACGTGATGAAGACGCGACTTCCCATGACGATCGGTGTGCAGATGTTACAATCGTATTTGTTCGTCCACGCTACCCGCCAGAGTTCCTTGCCCGTCTTCGGATCCGCGCCCATGAGCCCGGCAGCATTGAAGAAGACTACTTGCTTCTTGCCGCCGACCTCCACGATGACTGGTGTCGAGTAGCTCGCTTTATCGCTTCCGGTCTTCCACGCCAACGTACCATCTTTTTTGTGGATCGCTGCAACGCCAGCTCCCTTCGCCCCAGGCAACACGAAGACGAGATCACCTTCGATTCGCGGCGACGCGGCGAATCCCCACGTGATATTCTTTGCGCCATACTTCTCAAGGATATCGACCTTCCAAATTTCCTTGCCGTCTTTGGCGTTCAAGCACACCAAAGGTCCCGTTGCGGATTGAACGTAGACCCGTCCCTTTTCGACGGTGGGTGTGCTCCGCGGTCCGTCCCCGTAGTCGTTCTTATACGCCGGTCCGAGCTGATACTCCCAGAGCTGCTTTCCGTCTTTGACGCTCAGGCAAACGGCGAGTTCTTTTCCTTTCCTTTGGACCAAAGTATAGGCTCGGTCGCCAACGACGGCGATGGTCGAGTAACCTTGTCCCCCCGGAACTTTCCACAACACTTTCGGGCCGCGCTTGGGCCATTTGGTCAACAAATTCTTTTCTGGCGACGACCCATCCCGATTCGGTCCAAGCCAGTGTGGCCAATCTGCCGCAAGGCTTTGGGTCGTAACGAAAACGAACGTGACGAGCGCGAGGTGCAACGCAACAAAGAAACGGTTTTTCATAGAGGTGTCCTCCGCGGTGACAAAGATTTGATACTGGAATGATTGTACCCGGAGTCGGTGGCGCTTGCTGCCGAAAAACAAACTGTTGAGGTTCTGAAACTGAACGTTCGCAAAAATTTCGGCTCCAAAACCCGTGTTTTCCGAGGGTTTTA
>CAYYUU010000475.1:0-6235 GCA_964474955.1 uncultured Alcaligenaceae bacterium
GATCTATAGACACCAGCAGGGGGAGAAATCAAACGAGGTGGGAAGAATGAAATTCGCTGTCCAGCGGAATGATCCATCGGGCAGCGAAGGAGTTAAGAAATGGCGTCGAACATCGGATTCAGATCTATCACCGGCGAAAGAACCCGCCTCGGGGTGGTTGGTCGTCATCGTCGTCGTCGAACGGGTGGGGATCGATCTCCCTTCGACGGCTCGCATCTTGGAAGAACGGATCCCGGATTCGATCGGATTGTTGCATTAACTGAAAACTTTGGATCGCCAGGACGCCGGCCATAATGGCCATCCACCAGCTTTCGATATCCAAGAATGGGAGGATACCGGAACTCTCGGGACGCACCATTTTGATCACGCAGTGAAGCGAAATCACACCTGCCAGAACGAACGAAATCCCCAACGACCACCGCAAGGCTCGTTTCGGAGCCAACACCGACAGGAGCGCACGCGACATTCGTCCTCCGTCGAGCGGCCAAATCGGAAGCAAATTCACGAGCCCCCAAAATAGGTTGATCCAGAAGAGTTGCAGTACGGCCATGGCCACCCAACGGTTTGGCACTGCCGGAGGGGCGCCGGCTGCGTTGGGCGGCAACAGCGTCATGAGGTTTACGGGGACGTTAAATTGGTTAGCAAACCCTTGAAGTACGCCGAGGGCGAAGAACGGATACAAAGCGAACGTGAGACCGAATACGACCGCGAACAACGCAAACCCGGCGAGCGGACCGGCGAGTGAAACGAGAAAATCTTCCCACCACTTCCAATGTCGACGGTCAGGGACTGCGAGTCCGCCGAAGGTCCACAAAATGATGTGCCCGCGGCTACCAAACACCCGACCCATCCCAATGTGGCCGAACTCATGCACAAGGATCGACACGAAGACACAGGCCATCCAAATCGCCGTGAACTCCAGGCGCGGCGGTGACGTCCACCCAAGGACGGCGGTCAACAGCCAGAACAAAGGATGCACCCGCACGGGCGTCCCAAAGAGCCGAAAGTTCAGGTCGTAGGGCGTGCGTTGCGGTTCCATCAATATCACGGTCGAACACCTCCGAAAGAAATTTCTCTACCGTTGATTCTCCGAACACTGCCATGGACGGACAAGGGCAAACGCGGACCGTCTGGATAGGCGCCTTTCCAGAACACGCAGCGATTCCCTCGACGGTTCGAAATTCCGCCGATTTCTCCGAACCTGTTCCGGCGTTCGGTCTCTTTACATGTGTGGCGTGTGAAGAACACCCAAGACGCTGGAGCCAGAAGGTGAGGCACTCGGCTGCAACCCGGGAGAAGTGGGTTCGATACCCACCGGCGTCTCTTGCCAACTGCAGGTCGGACTACATTAACACCGAATGTACACGTCTGGCCGTCCCTTCGTTGGCACAAATAACCCAACTGCCATTCGGGAGTACATCTGACTTTCATTCAGAGGGTGCGGGTTCGAATCCCGCCTTGTTCCGCAAGAAGCATGTGGTGTAACGGTAGCACATTTTCTCTCGGAGCCTACTTCGTTGGGTTTATTTTTCTATTCTTGGTTGTCATTCGGGGAAAAGTCATGGCCAAAGGTATCGTCTATCGCCAATGTAAGTTCCACCAAATGGGCGAACATTGTGTCCGCGAACAAGTTAGCTGGATCCCCGAGAAATATGCCACCGAAGGAAAGACACTCAGGTTCAAAGACGACAACAATACTTGGAACGATGGTTGGAAGGTTATGGAAGTCTATCCTCAACGCCGAGTTGATCCGACCGACCCAAGAAATATGATCAAGAGCCTCCGCAGGGCTACGGGTGATTCGTTGCCAAGGCGGACATAACTCTGCAAACACAAGTTGACTGCCGGTGCGGAGTACATCACTGGTTCGAATCCTGTCGCCCCGATTTTTAAAGGTTCCACGGGGCGTGCTCATTTGGGAGCTATCCTCTGCTCAAACTTCGTCAACTTGCGATACAACCGACTGCCGGCTTGGAGTACATCAGGGACACGTCTCCTGATAAAGGAGTGTGGGTTCGAATCCCACCTGTTCCTCGGAACAGTGGCGGAAGTGGTAGACGCGACGTGGAACTCTGGCCAATGCTTCGTCGGTGATTTTTTACGGTCCAAGACCAAACCCAAATACCACCCAACTCCCGTTGTTGAACCATAGACAATTAGCTTTGGAACTCTCAATGAAATTCACCGTCAAATATCAATTTCGATGATCACGTCCTCTGAGGCGCGTATCTTTTGGAAACAATGCCGACTGTCTGCTCGGAGTACATCTTAATCCATAGGTCGTGGGTTCAAATCCCACCAGCCCTGCTCTGGGGCTGTAGCTCAGCTTGGATGGAGCAATGGAATCTATCTCTGGCAACAACTTCGTCGGCATTTTTTACACGGAATTCTCAAACAAACAACAGGCCCAACTGCCGTCCGGGAGTACATCAACTATGGAGCCCTAAGGTAGCGATTGTCGGGCGACTGACATAGCGATAGCCGATTCCGTAATCTCTCCGAGAGTATGGCGGCGTTCCGACGGCTGCGTTCGCGCAGATTCGGGAGGCGGGACTTTGTCCCTGACTCTCAGCATCCTTCGTTGGGCACGATATACGGAGTGACGCTCAAATATTGAGACCAACGGGGTAACTCCACATGTTTCTTGGGACGTTGTCCAAGCTATCAAAGTAACGTCCCTCCGATACTTTGTCCGGAGTTCTGAAAGGACGACGATTCAATAGCCAGTCCCAAGAGGAAAATGGTGGCATTATTTCTGGGGGGTCAAGACCAGTCATTTATCTGGTGCCACAGAAGTCACTCATTGGAAGACATATAGATTTTCCCCGACTGCCGAAGCGGAGTACATCCTTCCCGGAAGCTCAAAGACGATGATTGTCGTCCGAGGCTATCGCTCTACTTCAACACTTCGTCGGATATTTTTCGACCTGGAAAGGAGGTCGTGATCCATGGCAAACAAGAACCTATTTCACAGCGCAACAAGTCGGCTTCCTCGCGCAAACGCTACGAACGAAGCAGGCGGCCGGGCATATAACCTCGAAGCCAAGCATGCGCTCGCTCAACTGGCCGCGACCGGTTGTTTCAACGGAAGCTACTACGCCAACGCCGAGACCCAGCTCGCGACGGTGAAGGAACTCGTCGAACAGATCGACGATAACTTGTTCCTCGCGAAGTTGGCGGTCTACAGCCGTCAGAAGGCGTACATGAAGGACATGCCAGCGGCCTTGCTGTTGTTGCTCTCGAAGCGTGACACCGAGTTGTTCCACGCCGCGTTCGATCGGGTTGTGGACAGTGGTCGCGTCCTCCGCACCCTCACACAGATGTTGCGTTCGGGCCAGTTCGGTCGTCGGAGTCTCTCGTATTCGTTGCAGCGTGCGTTCCGGCGTTGGCTGAACGATGCGACCATCGGCGGCTTGCTTTCGGCATCAATCGGAAACGATCCGAGCTTGCGTGACGTCCTCCGTTTGGCGCGTCCGACTCCGATCAACGACGAACGACGTGCGTTGTTCGGCTGGTTGACCGACCGTCCGCCCGAGAAGTGGGCTCCGGCATCATGGGACGACTTGCCGACTCAGGTCAAGTCTCTCGTCGCGTTCCGTCGAGCCACGACCGAAGCCGAGCAGATCGAAATTCTGGAAACGAGCCGGTTCCGTTGGGATTTGCTCGCGGACTCCGCGCTCGGAAAGGACGTCTGGAAGGCCATCGCTCGACAGATGGGACACCAGGCGTTGCGGATGAACCTGAACACGCTCAAGCGGCATAGCGTTTTGGAAGATGCCGAGATGGTGAAGTATGTCGCGAACCGCCTTTCCGACGAGAAAGAAATCGGCAAGGCTCGACAGTTCCCGTATCAGTACTTCTCGGCGTACCAGAACGCCGCGCAGGACATTCCGTTGTCGATCCGTTCGGCACTCAGCAAGGCTGCCGAGGTTGCTTGCGGAAACATCCCGAAGTTGCCTGGTCCGGTCGTGATTGGTGTCGATACTTCGGGTTCAATGAAGAGCCCAATCACCGGTTATCGACGTGGCGCAACGACCGCCATGCTGTGTGTCGATGCGGCAGCTTTGTTCGCGGCGGCCATCGTCCGGCGGAACCCCGAAAGCGTCGTCGTTCCGTTCGACTTCAAGGCGTACAAGGCCAACATCACCCCGAACCAAACGATTCTGCAGGTCGCCAAGCACCTGTCGAGTTTTGGTGGAGGTGGCACGAACTGTGCCTTGCCACTCGCCGAGGCGAACACGACCTTCAAAACGCGAAAGTTCGCTGGCTGTGTCCTCGTGAGCGACATGGAAAGTTGGATCGGGACGGGCTACGGCGGTTCCACGGGAGTAATGACCGAATGGAACAAGTTCGTCAAGAACCAGCGACGGCTCGGCAAGAACGCAAACCCCAAGTTGGTCTGCATTAACCTGCAAGCCTACACGACGTCGCAGGCTCCCGAACGGGAGGAGATTCTGAACGTTGGTGGCTTCAGCGATGCCGTCTTCAACGTGGTCTCGTCGTTTTTAGATGACGACAAGGAACGGTTCGTCCGGGAAGTCGAGGCCATCGAATTGGCGAATTGATTTTTGATGAGCGCCGGGTCATTCACAGACCCGGCGCTCGTTCTTGATTAGGGAATAGGGAACAGGGAATAGAAAAACAAAAGACAAAAACAAAGACAAAACGACCACAGCGTCAACTACGCTGCCGCACTCCAAAACACCAACCCGAAGCGCGAGCGAGGACACAAAAAGTACCAAAGCGTCAGCTTCGCTGCCGCACTCCAAAACAAAAACAAAAGACAAAGGCACACGCCATGTGCCTACTACGTTAACTGTTCCCTGTCACCCCTCTACTCTTCTCGCACCAAACCCCGAAATCCTTCGAGCAGTTGCTTCGTAATCGAGCCTGGTTTCCCATCTCCGATGACACGTTGATCGCACTTAATCACGGGAATAATTTCGGCTGCACTCCCGGTCAAAAAACACTCATCGGCAGCATAGACGTCGTGGCGTGTGAGTGAAATTTGTTGGACGGGAATGTTGGCTTTCTCGGCCAATTCAAGCACGGCGTTGCGTGTGATGCCTTCCAGAATTCCGGCGTCCGTCGGTGGCGTCTTCAACACTCCACGCTTGACCAGAAAGATGTTATCTCCGGAGCACTCCGCGACTTCGCCCTTGTGGTTGAGCATCAACGCCTCGACACAACCGGCCTGAACCGCTTCGATCTTCGCGAGAATATTGTTCAAGTAATTCAAGGATTTGATGCGCGGGTTACACGCGTTCGGGTGGTTTCGGATCGTCGAGACGGTCGCGAGTTCCAAGCCGTTGTCGTAGAACTCTTTCGGGTAAAGAGTGATGTCATCGACGATGATGATCACTTGTGGGTCCGAACACTTGCGAGGATCGAGTCCGAGCGTCCCCGACCCTCGCGTGACGATGAGCCGGATGTACCCATCGATTTTCTCATTGGTGTCGACGGTGTTGATCACGTCCTGCATCATGTGTTCGGGCGATATCGGTATCTCCAACAGGATGTGCCTGGCGCTCTCGTAGAGGCGATCGATGTGTTGCTTCAACCGGAAGACCTTGCCGCCATATATCCGCATCCCTTCGAACACGCCATCGCCATAGAGCAACCCGTGGTCGTACACGCTGACCTTCGCGTCGTCTTTGTTGTACAAGAGACCGTTAATATATACTTTCGTCATGACATGCTCCTTTGGTGAACGTTTGCGAGTGAGGAATTGGTCCAACACGTCCATTCTATGCCGTCGAAGGCAGGACGTCTGCTGCCTATTGGTGAATGGTTTGTGCTTGGGCGATGTCTTCCCTGGCTGCTTCGAGTGTTGCAACAGTTTTGAGGAAGGTCTATCCGGGAGCAAGTCATCGACCGTTTTGGAATCGCAGCCGATTCATTCGGGCATCTGCCTTCTGGGGGTGGAAGACATCCTGAGGCATCAAGCGAATCTGCCCCAGAACCACCTTGGTGGGAGAACAACCGGCCGGTCGGAACGCCGAGCAAATCGACATCATTACTCCCCCCGAAGTTTAACTTTATGTGCCCACTGATTGACGTTCTTGCTCCCATCAAAAATACCTCGGCACCAAGATTGCCACGAATCACGGTGACGCCCCATCGAGACCGGCTCCGGTGTGATGGACCACGATGCAGCTGGGACACACGCTTCCCAAGTTCATCGATGTGCAAGCGAGATGTAGTTTTTACAATCATGAGTTCGCTTCAATGAGTG
>CAYYUU010000476.1:0-6228 GCA_964474955.1 uncultured Alcaligenaceae bacterium
CGACACACTCGCGTCAAATTGAAAGATCGCCTCGGTCCAGAGCTCGGGCGAGGTGGTCAGGATCCGAATTGGTCGCTCTATCGCCGCGAAATTTGACCCCTGTTCAGGGATGCACCCATGACAACCGGAGCAGACTTGTACAGGGTCGTCGTCGAGGCACCACATGAAGACGCACCACGGTTAATCCTCGCCGACTGGCTCGAAGAGAATAACCAAGCCGAACGCGCCGAGTTCATCCGCACGCAAATCGAGATGGAGCAACACCGCGAGTTGACGCCGCAATGGATCGCGTTGTTCCGCAAAGCCGACAAGTTGCTCAGCGGAAATTTTCAGATGTGGTCATTCCCGATACCACAGTGGATCCAATCTCCCGTCTTCCGGCGTGGTTTTGTCGAAGGTGGTCGGATGACGGCGAACAGATTTCTGGCGGAAATCAAAGCCTGTCAGTCGGTATTTCCGCTACGGTGGGTTTGGGTTGAGAATGCGGGACCGGAACAGGCACCGTGCCACGAACTAATCACTTGCCCCGAGATGCGAAATCTTCACGCACTCAGTTTTGAATCTTGGGGATATCCTCCCGCTCACGCGCTAAGCGAACACCTTGAACTTGGGCATGGTACTGCTCTGCGGGTGCTTGAACTGTTACGCGGCCCACACGTGGACGCCCAGTATCTGACCGCGAAACATTTTCCCAATCTCCACACTATCGTTTGTGACAGCTCGCTCGTCCCTGCTCTCACGTTCTTCCCTGGCTCCTCAACTCACTCGGTTGCGTTGCTACAACGCCCAGGTCGGTGTGTTTCTCATGCTTGTGGACGATGCAAACTTTCCGAATTGTGACACCCTCGAAATCTGCATGCGGACATACGGAGATGATCAAATTTCTCAAGGAGAATTTGAAGAGTTCACAATTTCGCGAGTGGTCTCGAATCTCCGAACATTGAGAATCCTGGGAGGCCGTGCTACTTTGAATCATCATCACGCCAAGCCCCTCGCGCAGTCGCCGAAACTCGCCCAGCTGGAAGTTCTGGATCTCCGGAACAGCAAAATCTCGACTTCGGGGGTTCAAGCAATTTTGAAATCACCACACCTGGAGAACCTCGTTTGGCTCGCGTTGCCGGGGAAGGGAATCAGCGACAAGACACGAACAGCCCTACGCGAACGCTTCGGCGCGAACTTCGGCAAGTACACAGCAAGTCCGGAAATTTCGATCTATCGCCCAGAAATTTGAAATCCTTCTCGTGAGCACCTCATGACGACCGAACGCGACCTGTATCAAGCCGTCCTCGACGCACCGGATGATGACGCACCTCGTTTGATCTTCGCCGATTGGTTGGAAGAAAACGGACAAGTCGACCGAGCCGAGTTCATCCGCACTCAGATCGAGATGGAGCAATACCACGAATTGACGCCAGAGTGGATTCGGCTGTTTCGCCGATCCGAGAAACTCTTGAAAGGCAACGTTCGCAAGTGGTCTCCAAAGCTACCTGGGTGGATGCGTTCGCCGGTCTTCCGTCGCGGGTTCATCGAAGGCGTGGCGTTGACGCCAACGAGGTTCTTGGAACAAGGCAAGGAGTGTTTTGATCTTTGTCCCTTGCGTTGGATTTTGGTCGAAAGTCGCGGCCCCGCCAAACATCACGCGACAGAAGTTTTCGGCTGCCCGGAATTGAGCCGACTCAATGAATTGAGTATCCGGACTGATGGAATGTCGGCGAACCCTCGGAAGGATTTGCGCGATGGAGAGTACACGCAGTCTCTTGTCCACTTGGAGGAAGAATTCGCGAATGAACTGGAAGAAGTGTTCGCGAAATATCCAGGGGTCGACCCGCACGATTGTCCCGATCACTTTTCCGAACTCTTGAAACCCGGACTGTTTCCCAACTTGGTGACTTTGGTCAGTCGATGTTCAACGAGTTACGAAAACAACGGGAAACTTTCGGTCCTTGCGAACAATCCTCTGGCCAACCAACTCATTCGTCTCCGATGTTCTGTCATTTGTCAGGACGACATCAAATTTCTCGCTCAGAGTTCTTCCTTCGCGAAGCTTCACTTTCTGGAACTGGAGGCCTCGTGGTTCGGCCACTCTGAAGAAAGAGAGCAATTGCTCGAAGAACTTTTGCGATCGGGCGTGGTCTCTCGATTGCGAGCGTTTTCCTTTCACTACTCAACCAGCTATCTTACAGAAAAGGAACTCATGTTGTTCGCCGAGTCGCCAAAACTGTCGCGTCTTGAGGCATTAGCTCTTTGGGATACGCCAATCTCACCGTCGACTATCGAAGCGATTCTCAACTCGCCACACTTGACCAATCTGCGTTGGCTTGGCGTGAACGGCGAACAACTCGAAAAGAAACATTGGCGGGCGATGCGAGAACGATTTGGTTCGGAGTATGCGAGTTGCCCGTGTTTTCCTGATTCTTCTTTGTTCCGCCCTCATCTTGGCAAACTTCAAGGACCGCTCTCGAAGTGATTGGAGACCGCATAAAAAAAGCGACCTGTTTCTCAGGTCGCTTCTCGCTTGCTTCCTGTTGCACAGAGTGTCTAGTATTCCGATGCACGGCCTTCTCCGCGAGGATCGAAAGAATCTCTCGACTTTCCGAAGGCGGGAGGCATTGCAACTCGGCCTGGGCCTGTGTCGCAAGTTCGATGGCTCGTTGATGGGCATATTCGACGGCCTTGGCTTTTTCCAAAAACGGTTGCAAGGCGTCGCGCTTGTTGGGATGGCCATTCGAAAGAATATGTCGAATCTCCGATCCGTGCGTGTCATCGGTTGTGGCGAGCAATCGGATGATCGGAAGTGTCATCTTCTTCTGTTCGAGGTCGGTGCCCAGAGATTTCCCAGTCGCCTGTTCCTGACCGACGATATCGAGGACGTCGTCGGCGATCTGAAATGCCATACCGAGATACCGACCATATCGAGCCATACTCTCGACAACGTCCTCAGGTTCGTCGGCATACAAAGCACCGAGCCGACAGCAAACCGAAGTCAATTCCGCCGTCTTCGCGTCGATGATGTCGAAATATTGACTTTCCGTCAGAGACAAATTCCCCTTTTGGGTAATCTGGTGTAACTCTCCCTCGCAAACTCGATTCGTAGCTTCGCCGATGAGTTTACACGCCGTCGCGTCACCGAGAGTGCTCGTCAAATGGAAGGCGTGAGTGAACAGATAATCACCCAGCAAGATACTTGTCTGGTTGTCCCAAATCGCATTCACTGTCTCGACATGACGACGTGTGTCGGCGTCATCCAAAACGTCGTCGTGGACCAAAGTGGCTGTGTGGATCATTTCGACGACAGCACCGAGTACGTGATGCGCACGATTCGTGCCGCCGCAAGCCTTCGCAGTCAACAACAACAACGTCGGGCGAAGTCGTTTGCCTTTGTAGTTTTCGAGATGCCGAATCAACTCGGTGACGCCCGGACGTTTATTGTCAAGTGTTTCTTGAAGGATGCGTTCAACCTGGGCGAGATCCGGCAGTATTCCCTGGAGATGAGCCTGTATCGGATTCGGCTTCGGCGTTGCCGCCTGCAGTGTTGGATTCATGACAGACTCCGCCGGAGAACGAGGTTCTCCGATCTTCAGAATTTTCAATTTTGTTTGAATCTTACGAAGTTGGCGTTGCGGAGTCAATTCGAGACAAGGACGGTAAAAGTGTTGTTCTGTTCACTAAAGTCAGTCTTCGCGGACAAAAGAGCCGCTTTTTCCTCCGTGTTTTTCTTCCAGACGAATCCGTTCGATCGTCATGGCCTTGTCGACCGCCTTGCACATGTCGTACACCGTCAACGCCGCCATGCTAACCGCAGAGAGGGCCTCCATTTCAACACCTGTCCGCCCAAAAACGCGGACGGTTGTTTCGATTCGGAGCGTACCCTCGGTCTCAAAGGAAAAATCCACCGAAGCACTCGTGATCGGCAACGGATGACAAAGCGGAATGAGGTCGCCGGTTTTCTTGGCCGCCATGATTCCGGCCAGCCGAGCGACTTCCAAAACGTCTCCTTTGGCGTGACCCTTGTCGCGAATAAGAGACAGTGTCGATGGGGCCATGCGTACGATTCCGCTGGCCCGAGCCAAACGGTGTGTCTCGGGCTTTTGGGAAGTGTCGACCATCCGGCTCGCGCCTTGGTCGTCAAAATGGGTGAGTTCGGTCATGAGATGGAATCAAGGTCAACGATTCGAGATTTCTCATTCTCCAGGCCATCGGCCTGGGAAAATAGTAGTTTTGTGTCACATCTGTGAAGCCGTCAGAAGATTTTGATCTTGGGACGGTTGCTCCATTGCAACCCCTACCGCTCCTTCGTCTTAGATGTCCTCTTCGTCTCCGATGTCCTCGTCTTCCAGGTCGGAAACTATAATATTATCAATAGCGATGTCCAAATCTTTTACCAGCAGTTCTTCTTCGAACCCAAGAAGTTTATCGATCACCAACAACCTCGCGAGTGCGGAATCGGGAAGCAACGACAATGGCTCAAGACGGCTTCGTCGAATCACCCAGCTTCCACGAGTGCGTCGGCCAACAGGGGCGTTTTGTAAGATGCACCTCTGCCAAAGGCCATCAGTCGTCATCGGTCTGCCTTCGTTTCGTCTGAGTTCGCTTACGTTTGGCCCTCGCAAACGGATCAAGAATTGTCGTGTTTGGTTGTTGGTTGGAAAGTTGCTTTTCGGCTCCGCGAAAAGCAACTATCCGAAACACGTTCAAACTTACTTCCGCAAATTGGCCAAGATGATCTCGCTGGAGAACTGAGCACTCCGACGAACGTCACGGTCTTCGTCGGCTTGGGCCGCATTCGTCAACGCCGTCAGGGCACTTCGCGAACCAATCAACCCGAGGGCTCGGGCTGCAGCCTCCCGCACCGTGGGGTCAACGTCACCAGCGAGAGTGGCCGTGAGTGGGTCGACGGCTCGCTGAACTTTTCGTCGTCCCAATTCCAGCGCGGCAGCACTCCGGACTTTGGCATCGGGAGCACTTAGCTGTTGCAGGAAAATCGAAATCGCCGGAATTTCGGTTTGTACTGGCGGAGCCGACGCCGTCCACTGTGTCGCGGCTGGCTGTGTCGGTTGGGTCGAATACGAGGGTGACTGCGAACCGACTGGTTGGGTCGAGTTCGGCGTATAGACAAGGGGCTCTCGTTCGACGACGACCGGTTGTCGTTCGATGATGACTGGTCGTTGTTGGACGTAGACTGGGTGGTTTGCGACGTCGACAAGGGGTCGGGGTCTAACGACGACGGGCGCGACGTAAACGCGCCGGGGACCACAATAAGGCCTTCGTGAATAGTATCGCGATCCGTAATACCGTGGATACGAGGGCCGCGTGCCGATTCCGAAGCTGACCCCTACGGACACGCGAGGTCTGTCAGCTTGTGCAAATTCGTCAACCACGCTGGCCAACAAAATCGCCATCACACCAACTATTTTCATTCGTTTCATCACCCGACTCCTTTCGGGAAACGTTCGTTGCGGTGGCGGATTATGACTCATCGTTTGTTTTCGTCAAGCCAAACCCAATACGTTGACGATTTTCCCCAGAATCCGCAGGGTTGAGTTCGGTACCGTGGGCGCTTCCTTGACCGCTTTCCGAACAGGGTTTAAGATCAAAGTGAGTTGGTGGCACATCTACCGGAGGTAAGTCATTCATGCGACGTTTGCGAACTATTCTGTTGGTCGGGGTCCTGGCCGGGTTGTTGGTGGGAGCCAACTCAACGCGGGCCCTGGCCCAGGACAAGAAGAAGGCCGGAGACCGAGTCCAAATCGAAACGATCGATGGGATCACTCTGGAAGGCACCTGGTACTCCGGAAACCAAAACTCTCCCGTCGTTTTAATGCTGCATGCCATCAAATCCAATCGAAACAGCAAGGCGTGGCAGGCCCTTGCCGAGACACTCCACAAGAATAAATTTGCCGTCTTGAGCATCGACTTTCGGGGACACGGAGACAGCAAGGTCATTAAGAACCAGATGGCATTCGAAAGGTACAACACCCGCCTCCGGACGATGTTTCGCAAGAACAAGCTCCCGAAAAACAACCTGAGTTTCGCCGACTACCAGGCCCGCTATCTGCCTTACTTGGCCAACGACATCGCCGCCGCCAAGGCCTGGCTCGACAACAAGAGCGACGCGGCCTTCTGTAATTCGGCCTCACTCATCCTTGTGGGAGAAAAAACCGGCGCGAACTTGGGGGCCCAGTGGCTCCTGTCGGAATGTAATCGCTACCCCGGAAAGCCTCAATTCCC